>NZ_JAHREU010000055.1:0-54966 GCF_020883145.1 Microcoleus sp. CAWBG27 | reverse complement strand
TTACGAGGATGTTCAAGATAGCCTCCAAGATAAGCAACCGATTCAACAGCCCAAGCAACTGTTAAAACCTACATTCCGCTCCCTAAACTGTCACAATCGGTTTTCACTTACTTTTATCGATAAACTAATCTATAAATTAGACATCTCCAAAAACAATTAAAGCTTTTCTGTAACTAGGCTGTAGGACGTAAATGCAATCGGGAGCATCCCGGTTTTGTAAATATCCGAATAAGTGTAAAATAGTTAAAATCAATAAAAGCGTCAAAAGAAGTCGAGAAAAAGAGCAATGACCCCTGAAGAACTAGAGCGGTTGGAATCCTGTACGGCAGAAATTCCTAAAATTTGGTATAATAATACACCCCCAAGTGGACTGACCAGTCTGGAAAATATTGAAAAACATCTCAGGCAACAATGGCTTGAAACAGTGGGCCCACAAATCGGTTTTTTTTGATCAAAGAAGCAACAGGAACAGAACAAGGACGACCGCGCACAGTAAAAAGCTGTATTTGTGAACTAATAATTACTGAAAAACCTGTCGGGGCGACAAGTCACCTATAACGCTGATAGAATAAGCCTCATAGCTCTTATGCCTTGTTGATAATTAGGTAGGGCTTGCTGAATAAAAGTAGAAAGCTTACCAGATAAGGGGTTTAAGCTTTTTTTGCTTGAATGAGTGCAAGTTATAGGAGTATAGAGCAATACGGTTTACTTAAGGGTTGGGAGGCTTTAAAATATTGAAAACACGAGGATTCATTTTTATTCCAGTACCTCTGTGTTTAACTTTTTTAGATTTAAATTTTGAAACAGGTTTTTTCACAACTCTTGGGTTATTTCTCTCAACTCTTTGTGGCAAAGTCGCATCAAGAATCTCCAAGTTCAACCAAGTTAAAAAAAGGGGATTTCTTGTGCTTCTAACCGCTGAAATTTGGAACACGACGAATAACTCGTAATGTACCGGTCATTACTCACAAGTTAAGCTTAAAACACTGTTGTCAATGAGTAATCTTACTCATTTTTTACCGAGATACCAATTAAAATATGACTCCATTTGTTGCCTTATTATTGCAAAAAAATTGTTCGGGACTTCTTTGAGTTCCAGGGAAAGGAGAAATAATTAGCCTGACATGAGGTTTTCGCAGTCGCGATCGAATCCATAAATCTTGATTTTTCTTGTCAGCAAAATACTTAACTAGGTCAGAAGCTAATCCTTTTTGATAGGCAACAGAAAAATGATACATTCCCCGATAAATCATTTCTAATGAAACACGTTCAATTGGTACTCCTAATTCATCTGCAACGGCATCCCCTAAGTCTACCAAAACCGCATAAAATAGCCAGGTAGCCCAGATTTGGAGCTGGATTCCGTTGACAGAACCAGTCCATAAATAACTTAAATTTAGGAGTCTCTTTACTATACAAAAAGCATCTTCAATTCGCCATCGTCTTTGATATAAATCTGCCACTACATAGGGAGGCAATATTTCGGGTTCTCGGACACTCGTCAGATAAGAACGCCAGCCATTTTTTGAGATAATTTGTACTAACGGGACTTAAACAAATTTTAAGCCCAAACAAAGCCTAAACTGGCTTTATAAGCGGAGAATACGTCCCAATTTTGGTTCAACCATTTTACAAACCTAAAAGATATGGCTGTCCGAAATGCTTCGAGTGCCTGAGTAAAGGTGTTTAAAGGTTTGTTTGCCCATGTACGCCTTAATCCTCCTGTTAACCTATGCCAGAGAATGAAAGTGTAGGCACAAAATACCAGAATGAAATGTCTTTTCAGGCTGGTTTCATCTCGCTCCTTGATATTCATTTAATCCCAACCATCCCTTGGCTTCCCGATAGAAAACTTCAACCCAATTTCTTTCTGAATAAGTTTTTACTATCCACTCCTCTGTCGCTATTGACGAGTCAGCATTACTCATCAAATAATCTATTTCAGTGGCGGTATCGAAAGTTTCTGCATTCATGACGATAGCCATTACTTTCTTACCCGTGCATTTTGATAATTCGACGAATTGAATTGCTACCCATACTGTTCTCGGTCGTTCTAAAGACAGTTGAATTTTTGTGAAAGCCTCTACAGGTAAGGATTTAGCTAAATTATCTACTCGAATCTCTTCTGTTTCCTCTACTGTTTTTTGAATTATTACTTTGCGATTCTTGGCAAGTCCTCCGATATATTTTAATTTGCGGTTTTCTAATTCTTGTAAAAAACTGGTGTTATTACCATACCCTGAATCCATCAAGACTATTCCTGGTTTATAGCCTCTCGAAGCAGGTCTTGTCGATTAAATTTATGGCTATTTCTGGCTTTTTCTTGAAGTCTGGATCATCTTTTCCGGAGGGTAATGAGTCGGCTTTTTTATACAATTCAATATCTAATGGCAGGCTCTTTTTGCCATCATATAGATGACTGGTAACTACTACTACCCCATTGTCGGTTTTTCCGAGTTGTCCGATGTATTGTCTTCCTACACCGTCGGTAAAGTTACCACTTTTTCTGTGTCCTGAATCATCTATTATTAGGCTGAATCCTCGACTAATCTTGGTTTGATTACATTGATTCATTACGTCTAAGCGACGTTGATTGAGTTCATTGAATGACCAAGGCGCTGTTGTTAAAAAATGATGTAATTTGTGGTAGGTTACTCCCCAAGGCGTTTTCTGCCATCTGCGACAGGTTTTTTCGTTCACTTTCTCCCAATAATCCTCCTAAATAGTTCCTAAACTCTCGTTTTTGGGCAAGATGACCAAAAATATCGTCAAATCTTTGACACCATCTATCGAAGCAGGGGGGCATCGCGGCAGGGGTTGTCTCTTTCATGGGTCATTTTTTAACGTTAGATGCTTGCTCTGTAACCATTATAACCTATTTTTACCGTATTTTATGTTTAAGTCCCGTTAATACATGAACACGGGTTCTTGCCACACGGGGGTCTTTGATTTCGGCAAATATTAATGCCATTTTTTCTGTCAGTTCAGTTGCCTGAGCTATACTCAATTTTTTTGACCTTTTAATCCTGTGTTTTTCAGAGGTGAAACCTGATGCCATAAGACCGACCTGCTAAGTAAGATAGAAACTTTGTACTGATCAGTCTACTAGATAACATCAGAGATGCTCAAACGATATCTGTCATTATATAAATGTGCCAAATAATCTGTATATTTAACTACCAAATTAGATGCGCTTACCCTGAGGAAAAACCTACATCGAAGTAGATAGGTTCTATCCCAGTTCTAAGACTTGTAATAACTGTTTAAATCGCGTGGATAGCTTGAGTTTGGATATTCGTAGTTGGCAATGTCCTAAATGTGGAGAAAACCATGATAGAGATATTAATGCTGCTAAGAATATTCTCTATGAAGGTTTACGAATTTTGGCGGTAGGGCATACCGTTACTGCTTCAGGAGGGAGAGTAAGACCGAGTAAAGGCACTGCTTTTACAAGGCATCTCCCTGTGAATGAAGAATCCTAGCCGTTTACGGCGGGGAGTGTCAACATTCTTATGTCTGCTTTATTTTACTGGGCAAAACTTATTTCGGTCGGTACTCAATCGAGCTTCACCTGTTGCATACATCTGTAGCAACAGTTTCCGAGAGTTAGGACGTTCTTAATTGCACTTTTCACAAGATATATGTAATGGAACTTCCTTCATGGTTCTTGCTTCTGCTATTATGTTTTTCGCAACTTGCAATCAAAATCGCGATCGCACTTACCTGGGGATAGCAAAAATCATGAAGATTGATGTGGTAGACTTATGAAAAATAGTTTTAAGTCCCCAGGCTCGGATGGAAGCAAAACTATGTCAAATTTCAAAAAATTCCCTACATCTGTCCGCTATCTAATAGCGCGTTTCCGCCACTGGACGCAACCGTCGGTTTGGGCTCCGCTAGCCGTGCTGTGTGCGGGGGGGGTTTTTATCTGGGAAGTCTCCGTACATCCAGAAAAGTTGAGCATAGATGGCGAAGAAGAAGCAGCAAACTCAAACAATCCAGATGCGCTCCCGGGGCTATCTGCTGAAGATAGTGCCATTGCGGCTGAAATCGACAGCTTGCCAGTGCTAGTCAATCAGTTCAATCGCTCCTATTCTGAACTGAACTTGTTGAATTCATCAGCAGTCAAAGGTAAAGGTTTATTCAACGAAATTCGCAGTCGCGGCTCAGAAAAGCCTAACCGATCTTCAGAGCCAAAGTCGGCGGCAATCAACACATTTGTGTCGCTGTCAAATTTACAAAATCCTGCGATTGGGACAGTCAACAATAACTCACAAGATTCCAGCTTGCCAAGTTCAAACCCGACATCTGATTTGAGTTTGTCGGGCATAAAAACGATCGACTCTGAGCCTGCGGGCGCACCGGAAGCAACTTTACCGGAGGCATCAGGTAGCGGTAATTCCAGCAAACAAAACGACAATCCTCTGCCTTTGAGTCCGCTGCAAGCAGCCATGAAAAAATACGTCGCTGCTGACATTTCAGCAACGGCGGCGGCCGTGAAAAGTGCAAACACCCCGAAATTGCTCGATCGACCGGCTTCCCTTGGATCTGGGACAAATCCGGCAAATTTGTTGCCAACGCTCGCTACAGCTCAAGGGAAAGCAAATCCTGGGAATGTTCCTGCGACAATCTCCCCACTTCCGGCTTCTACAAATACAATTATTAGCGACTCTCAACAATTTTTAAACCCGGCAGCTACGCTTCCTGAATCATTTGCCGGGTTAAATTCCAAAGGATCAGTCATCCCCACAATTACTCCACAGGCTCCAACGGTGGCTTTGCCAAAAAATCCCTACCAAACTAATTTATCCGAGTCGGGCTTGGCACCGGAAGTTCAACCTGTGGCGCTTCCTGTCGCCACACCTTCACCAATACCGCTAATTCCGAATTTCGGGCAATCTCCTAGCACGAGTGCCGGAGCAAACAAGATAATTAATCCTCAATTCTCTCCCAATTCAGCGAATTCTCAATTTCAACAACCTCAACCAAGTCAGATTAATTTGCCAAGCCAGCCTAACTTTGGAGCAGTTCCTCAAAATACCAATCAGGGCGGGCCGCCAATTCAACCGCAACCTTTTTCTACACCTCGTTCTTTGACTCCGGGACGCTATATTGGTGGCGGCGAAATCAATACTTTTGGTAATCCTTAAATCAAGGAAGAAGGAAGAAGGAAGAAGGAAGAAGGAAGAAGTTGAATTGTAGGGTGTGTCGCCCTTAAGAATCCCTGAAGTTGACAGACAATTTCACAGCGACGCACTTGAAAAAATTTTGAGAAATTGTATAAGGTGGGTCGCTATGAGATTGTCGATATTGAGTTAGAGATTTTTCTTGGGCGAGGCACCCTACAATTGTGAATTTTCTGAATTACCAATTATCAATCATATCGTGTACGGTCGATTGACTGCAATAAGTAAGGTTCGTAGTGTGGACTTTAGTCCGCAGTATATTGCGGACTAAAGTCCACACTACGAACGGTTTTTGTGATGGTAATCGACGGGACGTGATATTACCAATTCCAAATTCTAAATTCCACTTTGATTGGTAAAACTTACCTAGAGGCGGCTCTTCCCAACAACAATCCGCCGATTCCTAAGCCAAATGCGATCGGCAACCAAGCCGATAGAATCGGTGTTAAAACAGCTTTCACGCCCATAGAACTGGTGATGAAAGAAAATACATAGTAAGTGAAAATCACCACCACGCTAATACCAAAACTTGTTCCTTTCCCCGATCGCCGCGGTTGAGTTCCCAAAGCGGCTCCCACTAAACCAAATACCAAGCACACGAAGGGAAAAGCATATTTTTCTTGAATTCGCACCCGGAGTTTGCGAATTTGCGGTGCATCGCCGCTGTTTTTAATGATTTCCAAACGCTCTAAAGCTTGAGCAATATTCATTTCCTTGAAATCCCGCACTCTCGCAGCTAAATCTAAGGGCGTGCGGGGGAGTTGCAACTGCTGGTGTTGAAACCTAACTATATTGCGGTAAGAGCCGTCTGGAGCTACTATATAAGCGGTGCCGTTGAAAAAATCCCAGGTGTTTTCTGAGGGATTCCAAGTGGCTGATTCTGAAGAAACGATTTGATTGAGGCCTGGGGCGGAGCGATCGATAATTGTTAAACCTTTCATTTGCTGGCCGTCAAACTGTTCTGCATAAAAAAAGCGGGACAGGATTTCTTCACCGCCTTTTTCGGGTTTGCGAAATTCTGTGTAGATAATATTTCGATCTTGAAATGTCGGTTTTTCTCGCTTCAGAGCTCTGTCTAAAGTTATGGTAGCTCTGTAGCTGGCTGCGGGTACGACTAATTCTTG
The DNA here is from genome assembly GCF_020883145.1 of Microcoleus sp. CAWBG27. Lineage (NCBI taxonomy): Bacteria > Bacillati > Cyanobacteriota > Cyanophyceae > Oscillatoriales > Microcoleaceae > Microcoleus > Microcoleus sp. CAWBG27. Next base: position 48,656 of record NZ_JAHREU010000055.1, on the reverse strand, counting down.
CAAAGCAAAGGTGAAGCCGGCAACTATTAAACTCATAATGACTGCGGGCATTATCAATCGGTAAACGCTAACTCCGCAACTGCGGAGGGCGATGAGTTCGCTGTCGCTGGAGAGTCGGCTGTAGCTCATTAAGGTTGCTAGCAGCATTGACATGGGGAAAGCTAATACTACAAAGTACGGAATTTGCAGCAGAAAAATTTCCAGGGCGGCGCCGTAGGGGAGGCCTGATTCTGCTACTCTGCGGACTAATTCAAATAAGGCTCCCACGGTGACGGCGACTGATGTAAATAGTCCGACGCCAAACAGAAATGGGCCGATGAGTTCTTTGGTAATGTACCAGTCCATTACTGATATTCTCGGCAGCCAGTTGAGGGGATTGAAAGATTTGGACATTGCTATTTTCATATTTTGGCGTTTTTGCCGATCGCTCCTCAAGTTAAAATTTACTTTCTCAATTCTAAAATTCTGTCTTGTGTTTTTATACTGGGGAGGGCGGGTTCGCCTATAGCCGCCCTTACTCGGTTCGCGGTTGCTATCAAAGACTATCGCACGAAGTTGTCGCCTAAGTAATACTGCCGCACTAAAGGGTTGCTGTAGAGTTCTTCTTCAGCCCCGGAGGCTAAAATTTGACCGTCTCGCATGATGTAGGCTCGATCGGTAATTTCGAGGGTTTCTCGGACGTTGTGATCGGTGATCAGAATGCCGATTTTACGATCGCGCAGTTTGGCAATTATCGTCTGAATTTCGTCAACGGCGATCGGATCGACGCCTGCAAACGGTTCGTCTAAAAATAGAAACATCGGCCCGTCTCGCCCAGCAGCTAAGGCTCTCGCTAGCTCAGTCCGCCGTCTTTCTCCCCCGGAGATTTGAATTCCCAAACTGGATGCTATTTTTTCTAAGCGAAATTCTTGCAACAGGAAATCGACTCGCTGCTTCCATTCCCCACAAGGCACTTGAGTTTGTTCTAGGACTAACAAAATGTTGTCGCGGACGCTCATGTTGCGAAAAATGCTGGCTTCTTGAGCGAGATAGCCTATTCCCAACTCTGCTCGTTTGTGCATCGGCAATTTAGTGATGTCTAAATCGTTGAGCCAAACAGTCCCTTGATTGGGTTTTTCTAATCCGGTAGCTATGTAAAATGTTGTGGTTTTGCCTGCACCGTTGGGGCCGAGGAGTCCGACGATTTCTCCTTGGGCTACTGAAAGGTTGACGCGACTGACTACATTGCGTTTTCCGTAGGATTTGTGAATATTTTCGAGTACAATTTTCATGCTCGCCGAGGCAATTTCTACCAGCTAAATTTCGGACTGTGGGTTTGTGCGATCGCGTTTGAAGTTTACATTCTACCTTTTCAAACTTTTTAGTTTTTAAAAGACGAAATTTCGCATCTATCTCAAGTAGTATCTTTTTGCCGATGCGAAATTTTGCTGCTACCTGGCGTGTTACTTAGGAGCTGTTCGGGGACGGGCGGGCGGTTTAACAGCGGGATTTGGATTAACCGGAGCTGGTTTGGGCCCGATCGCATTTTGGGCTGCTGCATCTTGTTCTGGCGCCACCAGATAGACGGATTCTACTTGTCCTGGGTTGTCTGGGAGCGCAATAAACCGCCCTTCGTCAATCAGGTATGTGATGGTTTCGCCGCGCAGGCTGTTGCCTTGCTGCAATACGTACACGTCGCCGCTGAGTATGATCCGGCGCTCGCGGCTGAAGTATTGAGCTTGAGCTGCGGTTGCTTGTATTTGGCGGGCTGGGTAGTTGATTTGGACGTTGCCGCGGGCTGTCACGATGCCGGTTTTGGAATCGGCTTCTTGAACGTCCGATCGCACGCTGAGTGTGCGGGGCGGTGCGGCTTGCGGGTAGGTGGGAGAGGCGATCGCGCCAGCCAGAGTCAGCGGCAACAGCAGCGACAATCCTTTGAATAGGCGGGAATTGAGTAGTTTAGCGGAGGGCATCATAGCTTGCAAGCCTCAAAATTTTTGAAATTGCTGAAGGGCATTATCTGCTACATAAGATTGACATAAAGCGGACAAGAATGACATCTCGGACGCTTAAAACTTACTTCCTGCTTCTACGTAGGGAGTCGGCTCCTTCTACTCTACAGGCGTGAATTCAGGATTAGCCATCCTTACTCTATCTCGTGAGACCGATGCTAAATTAATCGCGGCATTCAAATCTCGATGACAACTGTTGTCACAAGCCTCACAAACAAATAATCGATCGGAGAGTGACATTGGCTGAACGTTACCGCACTTTGAGCAAGTTTTAGATGAGGGATACCATCGATCTACCACTTCGACAACAGTGCCGTAGATGGGAGATTTATAAGTTAGTTCTCGTCGAAATTCATAAAACCCTGAATCTAAAATTGCCGCCGCCAGTTTGTGATTTGCTGCCAGACCAGAAATATTTAAATCTTCTATGCAGACGCGAGCGTACTTTTGGCTGATTTCTGTGGTTGTTTTCTGCAAAAAATCCCGCCGTCTATTGGCAATATCGGCGTGTTTTTTAGCCAGTTTTCGAGCGAATTTTCGAGCGTTTTTCGATGCTTTGATGCCAAGTTTTCGATTCCCTAATTGCTTATTTCGATTGCGGTACTGTAGTTTCCCTAGCTTGATTTTCCCCTTTTTTAGGGAATCTGGCAGTTGGTATACCGTACCGTCACTCAAGGTAGCAAAGGTGGATACTCCTAAATCTATGCCTGTTGGTTGGGATACTTCATGATACAAAGGGGGGATTTTGTCAGCTTTTATCGTAAAACTGACGTACCATTTGTCCGCAGTACGGCTGATAGTAAATGTTTGAGAGCAACAGTTGTACCCAACAGATTCTTGCAGGCGAAACGTTCCCAATGTAGGAATCTTTATCCGATTGCCAGCCATCTGAAATACTGGTCCCTTGCTGCTGTCTACTGTAAACGAATCCCCGGATTTCTTGCGTTTGAAATTAGGAAACCCGCTTAACCCTTTAAAAAAGCGTTCGAGGGAGTTATTGAAGGCTATGAAAGCGTTTTGATAAACGCGGGATGATAAAGTGTTAGTCCATTGATATTCTGGTTGTTTTTTGATGAAGTTCGTGAAGGTTTTTTTGATTGCGGCAATCTTTCGGGTGCGGCTGATAGGGATGTCCATCACGCCCACGTACAGGGTGCGAGCTAGGTTGTAGCAAAACCTAGCGTAACCAGCGTGTCGCGCCATGAGGGTACGTTCAGCATTGTTGAGTTTTAGTTCTAGCTTCAGGGCGTACATAGCTTCTGAGCAAGTCAGGAGTGCCAACATTGATACTTATTTTACCAGTTGCAGAGAGCGATTGCGACCAGAACACCGTGTTTTTTGGACAAAATGTCTTTAATGTCAGGAAAAGTCTATGAAACTGCCGTTTAGTATCATCTGACTCCTTATTTTTCTCTATGGAGATTGGCTCCACCACACCCGATCGGTTAGATATTTTATCTTAACGGCCGTGAAAAATTCCCGTGAGGTCGATCGACCTGCCCGAGAGCGTCAACCAATTATCCTAGCAAGACAATAGCGAATTTAACGACGTGTTTGGCTGATTTACAGTTTGTAGTGAGGACTTCAGTCCTCTGGCTGCGGTTTGTAGTGAGGACTTCAGTCCTCTGGCTGCGGTTTGTAGTGAGGACTTCAGTCTTGGGTGTGACTTTTAGTCAATAAACTTGTTGCTTAAATCTTTGATTGATAGTCAACCGCAGATGCAAAGCAGATGTACACAGATGTACGCAGATAATTTGAAGAAGTGTCAACCGTGCATCTGATGTTTCAAAATGTATGGTAATTGCAAGCCTGCAACTTCTGTACCTGCGAACAACGGTACAAAATCAGCAACTTTTTCCGGGCCAGCTTGTTGCAATACGCTCAAAAGTTTAGCACTTTGTCCGAGCAAATCTTCAACAGCAATTCCCGCATAACTCGGTTGATAATAATTGAGCCGATTTATGCCTTCTCCCAGCAAGATGACTGCACCGCGCCAGTTTTGATTGCTTAAGTGATAAAGCGCGACAGAAATTTGCAATATTCCCTGATAAAACCTTTTGTCCGGCTCGCCCGCTTCCATCCACAAAGCCTCTAAGGTATCGTGACAAGCGTAAAAATCTTGGCTGTTAAATTCTTCGATACCTTGCAAAAACTCGATCGGCATTTCATCTGTCATTGATTGAAATTGGGAATTTTCGATTGGGTGCGTGTTTCAGTAGGCAGCGATCTTTTTTTCAATAGCTAAGTCTTAAAAACAGGAAAAATAACGACCTATTTTTAGCGATAAAATTGGGTCTGAAGCCTCCCCGTTTAGGGGGAAATCAAACAAAATAATTCATTGCTCCAATCCTCTTCTATCGACGGCTATGGGTAGCTGTCAACTGTCACAGGTCAACTGTCAACTGATGAAAACAGCTACCAATTTTACCAGAAAGAATTGGTTTAAAGCCCGCCCGCCCGATCGGGAGAAATTAAAAGAAGACTATTCATTACTCCAATCCTCTTTCTTTCAGGTAGAGGTAGCTCTCAACTGTCAAGCGGTCAACTGTCAACTGTCAACTGTCAACTGTCAACTGTCAACTGAAGACCGCCTACTTAACCGATTACATAGTCTCTCTGACTGCTTGAATCTGATCCATGCTAATTTCCTGATTAGTTCCAGCAAAATCGTTATCTGGCGTCAGAAATAACATACAGTGACATTCTTTCCGCTCGCGCATGGGAATGCAAGGACAGTTCCAGTAGGCGGCTTTGACTTCGGCTTCTTTGTCTTCGTAATGGCGACAAGGGCATAGGGGAGCACCTAGTTCGTCTTTGTGTTTTGCTAGTCCTTCTATGACGACAGCAGTGACTGAAGGCTCGGAACAAAAGTAAGTGCCGGTGCGCTTGGCATAGGTTTCGGAGAAATTCTTCATCGCCTCCAAAGTTTTTTCGTTGGAGAGTTTGGATTTTTCTGTTGTGTTCATAAAAAACGCTCGGTAAGTGGGAAACTCAGAGTCTTTAGACCTGAGAGGGAAACGACTCGGCGGTTTCAAACGCCTTGAATCCCCTTGCGGGGTAGAGGGGTCGGGGTAGAGGGGTATGGTTGCCCCTCTGTGGAGATATGGTTGTCTCCGAATCCCTTTCGGGTAATGTTCGCTTCGCCAATGTTATAAGAGCTTTTTAGACCTGCAACACTGTTTCAGTGACTTTAAAACTGTTTAATTGCAGGTGACAGAGCGGAAAACTAGCGTCGCATTCTCCGGTGTCGTGACCCAAATAACGTAGTCAGTTAAGACTTAGGCCCGTCAGCACAGCTTGCTCGATTTCTCTTACAAGCTCAGTCCCTTTAGGGCTGAGTTACTGACAGTTCAGGATCGGAGTTGAGGATGCTACGAGCTTTTGACAATTGTACCCCAGAATGTGATTTTAAACACTTGATATTTCTGTTTACTTACAAGGAGGAAAAACTTGACAAAAATTGAGTTTTAGGTTGTCGGTTTTTTAGTGATTTTTCAGCATCCCTCCGGGTTCGGGAAACTGGCGGTTGACCCGGTTTTTGGAGCTGCTAATAGATTTGACAGATCGCCCGCCCAGACAAAAACATCCCCCAACGGGGATAAAAAAAGATAAAATATGAGACCGCTGTCCCTGTTTCCGGCATCTCATGGCAATTTTCCCGCACCCCACCCGCACCAAAAAAGTTCCTTCCTCGGGGCTGATTTGGCCCGCTGACACCGAGTTAGTCGGATTAGTGTTTGAATTGACCCCCCGCGCAGCTAGCTATCTGTACGCGCAGTATGCTATAGGTTTGCACGCTTGGTTTTTGTATCAAATTCAGGAAACTGACCCGGAATTATCGCAACTTTTGCACGACTCGCAGTCAGAAAAAGCCTTTACTATTTCGGGATTGGAGGGTGATTTGCTCCCTGCCGGTAAGGAATTTCAGCTTTTGGGCGATCACATTTACCGCTGGTATGTCACAGGACTTTCCCAACGAGTAGTACAATGGCTGAGTCAGTGGCTGCAAAATTTGCCCCAAGAGATTGATTTGCGAAATGCTCCGCTACTCATTCGCTCTTGGGATATTGCTTTTTCTCCGACAACTTACCAGCAATTGCTAACAGCAGAACCTCCATTATCTAAAAACATAAAACTTAGTTTTGTAACTCCTACAAGCTTTCGCAGCAAAGGGCATCACTTCCCGCTACCAGTTCCAGAAAATGTTTTTCACAGCTATTTGCGCCGCTGGAATAACTTTTCGGGTATGAATTTTGACCAAGCAGAATTTATGACTTGGATTGACGAAAATGTAATTATTAGCCGCCACAAGTTGGAGTCGCAAAAGGTGGCGGCGGGGAAAAAAGGTATGGTAACGGGATTTACTGGGGCTGTAGAATTTGCGATCGGGCGATCGGCCGGATTGCGCCCTGATTTTGTACAATTATTTTATGCCTTGGGGCAATTAGCACCTTACTGCGGCACAGGACACAAAACAACTTTTGGATTGGGACAAACCCGATCGCAATGGTTGACAGAATCCCTACCCGAAGTCTCTATCCAAACCGTATTGGCGGCGCGAATCGACGAATTGACAGAGAAGTTTATAGCGCACAGAAAGCGTACAGGCGGAAGTCGGGCTGGTGAGATTGCGGAAACTTGGGCGACGATTTTAGCGCGCCGGGAATTGGGGGAATCTTTGTTGGATATTGCTGCTGATTTAGAAATGCCTTATGAAACTGTGAAAACTTATGTGAAGTTAGCAAGAAGAGCTTTGAAAGTCGAGGATTGAAGCGAAGCAGACACACAACGAAAAAGCCCAGTACGCTGAGCCTCTCATGGAAAAAAGCTCGACGACAGCCAGCCAGACGATGAAGCGGATGGATGAGAAATTTTGATTGAGTTGTCAAATTCATTCGCTGTCGCTTATATTGGTAGTTAGAGCGATCAATTTTATGTAGGAAAAAAACCGAGAACTGGTTGGCGAGGAATCCGATCTATTATCTATTGGGTGCATCTGGTTTTGGCAAATATATCGCTCCGGGGCGAAGCATGACCTCCGTCAATATGGGATTATAACTAATAACTTATATGCGGTCATGCTTCTTCAGGCTTCAAAAACCAGATGCACCCGATCTATTTACTATTAGGAGACCCGAGAAAAATTCGCGAAGTATTTGATTTATTTTAAGTCCTGGCTTTTGTTTTTTTACAAGTAATTGTGATTATAATATATCCAGTGTCCACCATGAGTTCTATGCCCGAACCTAAAAATAGATTTAAACTTGGTCTCTTATTCGATCGACATGAGAGCCATTTCTTAAAGCATTCATTTATGCGAAAGTTGCGTTTACGTCATCTGAAGCATTGGTTCAGTTGTCTCAAGGTAGGACAAAAGATTAGTGTGGGCTATGGACTGGCGCTGGGGGTGGCAATTCTGGGAACCGCTACAGGAATATCGATCGCTGACCAATATCATCAACAAGCTGTTAGACACGAACAAAATGCGATCGAAGAAACTCAATTGATCAGTGAATTGCAGATCCAGCTCGTTCAAGTTCTCCTCCACCAACAGCAGATCCTGATGCTATTGGAAAATCGAGATTTGCTAGACCAACAGTATTCCTATTTTTTAAACCATGTGGCTCTATTCAAAAAAGAATGGTCTGAGTTTAAATCTTCGGAAGGGGATACAAAAAATCATAAGGTTGACGAGTCACCTGCTGAAATAAATACCGTCAGACGTTTTCTGCAAGCCAATGAAGAGATTCCAGAGGCTTACTTGCAGCAGACAGAGGCGATATTAAAGGCAATTAATACCGCTGAATTATCACCCGCAGAAATTCAGATATTCCGCAGCCAGCTCTTGACTTTTGGCAGCAGTCCTACATCGCTGCAATTGAAGAAATTTTTACAAGATATAGAGCAATTAAAGGTAAGGGCGTATAAAGATTACAAAGAAGCAAAAACTGAGTTTGCAAATGTACAGGTGCTACGAGTGCAGGTTATTGCTGGGAGCATGATTTTGTCGGTGGCGATCGCCATTTTCCTCGCGATTTATACCAGTCGGGCGATCGCTCGTCCCCTCCAACAAGTGACCATTATTGCTCAGGAAGCAACCCAAACCGGCAATTTTGATTTACAAGCTGCTGTTACCACTCAAGATGAAATTGGTATATTAGCAACAGCCCTAAATCAACTGATTCGACGAGTCAAGCAACTGCTACAGGAACAACAAGCCGCATCCACAGAACGCCTAATTCAACATGAAAAAATGGCGACTTTGGGACAGTTGATTGCAGGAGTAACCCATGACATTAACAATCCAATTAATTCCATAGCCGGCAACCTAACCCATACTGACAGATACCTAAAAGACTTACTAGAACATTTGCACATCTATCAGCAGCATTACCCCGAACCTGCGTCAGAAATTGTCGAACACGCTGAAGCCATTGAGCTAGAATTTGTAGAAGAAGATATACCCCTAATGCTTGCATCTCTTCAGGAGAGTGCTGAACGTATCCGCGATATCAGTTATTCCATGCGGTTGTTCGCACGAGCAGATTCTTCCCAAAAGATTGCTTTCGATATCCACGAAGGCATCAACAGCACGCTATTAATTTTAAAACACCGACTCAAAGCTAATAATAATCATTCGGAAATTACTGTCACCAAAAACTACGGTAACTTGCCAAAAGTTAAATGTTTTGCTGGACAACTAAATCAAGTATTTATGAACATTATCGGTAATGGGATTGATGCCCTAGAGGATGCAATGGATCGAAGTAAAAATTCTGATTATTCTGAAGTCGTCCTGATTCCTTTAATTAAAATTCAAACTGAAATTGTCGAAGATAATTGGGTCAGAATTACGATTGCTGATAATGGTTCAGGCATCGATGAAGCGTTTAAATTACGGTTGTTTGAGTCATTCTTTACAACCAAAGATGCTGGGAAAGGCACCGGGCTAGGACTCTCAATGAGTCACCAGATTGTGACCCAAAAGCACGGGGGGAAACTCTACTGCCATTCCCAAATTGGACAGGGAACGGAGTTTGTGATTGAGTTACCTATTGGTTAATTTCAATGAATAATCAAAAGCAGAGTTATACGAATTTTTTATGAGGCTGCATAGAATCCGAATACAAATTAGGTACGTAGTTGCGCTTGAGCGCTCTTTCCTAATATTATCAAGAGCGCTGAAGCGCAACTACATACCTATGATGACAATAAAATCACCCTGCTTATTAAGGGGGACTTAGGGGGATCGGGATATGTGCAACTTCACATTAAATTGGTATTAAGCGTCAATTTGACCAGGTAAAAATATTATGTCGCTCGATATGATATGATATAAAATCATTTATTTATTAGCGTTTTGGACAAATAGATATATGTCATCCCGCTGATATTTGAGTGTAAATTGGGGATGGTTGGCGAGTTGAGTTATGAGGTTTTGCACAAAAGCTCGATCGCTCATCCAGCCAGGATACCTCAGATTCAGCAAGACATACTCAAACTCTGCGAGATTTCCAGGAGGCGTCTGAGCCTGAGTTAAGCGTACTACAGGGCGGTGCGTTAAGTGCGGAGCCATGTGAGAAGTGGTTAAAACACTACCTTTTGTGTTGACGAGAGTGATGGCTTCTCTGCTAGCCGACAAAGTGTCGAGGGAATCTACATAAATAGTCCAAAAATAGCCGTATTTCGCTAAAGCTAAGAAACCAATCAACGACCAAATTACAATCGCTCTCGGCAATTGATAATCTGGAATTGGCAATCTATCAAATATTATCTTTACTTGTTGCTGATTCCTATCTGCCAAAGTCGAAATTACCGCCACTAACAAAAACGGCAATATCGGAATAGAATATTGATGAATCAAGTCTCGCTGAGCGGGAATATCCGAAAGAATATTCATGGCTAACATCGGCGCAGCGCTAATTAAAGGTGTCAGATGCCGTGGCGAAACCCACCAAATTACAGGTAATACTAATAACGCTAAATATTCAAAAGTATCAGCAGAAAACAAACGCCCTAAAATGAGATTTGGTTTCAAGATTAAATTAACAGCTATTTCTAAAACCGAGTTTCCCAAATATTGATATCGCCCGATTCCCGCGTGTTCTCTTCCCTGATTGAAATACGGTATAACTCCCTGAGTAACTACCAGAAACCAACCTACGCCGAAAAATAGAGCTATCAGCCCGCAATTGCGTTTTTTGTCAAAACACAAGAGCCACAATCCCATCGCAGCTACAGTCAAAGATAACACCGCTTTGCAGCTCAAAACTAAGACGATGGCAGCACAAAACCACAGAGTTTTATTGAGTCGCGCGGCGAGGATTGCTGCTAGCAGTGCGGGTAAAGCAATGACTTCGGGGTGGAAGTCGAAGAGGTTGACATTGAAGACTAAGGGGTAGAAAAGGTAGATACAGGCGATCGCCCGAGCTATACTATTCTTTAATCCGGCTTGACTGGCCAAACTCCAAACTGGCCAAGCCCCAGATGCTAGGGCTACTGCTTGCACTAACAACAGCCAATGAACATCGGGATATATTTTGTAAAGCCAAGCGACGGGATACATCACCCCAGCGGCGTGATTTCCCAGGTGGTGAATTTCGAGAAATGAGGAAAACGGCGTTTCTCCTTGACTGATGAGATACGCTACTTGATCGTAAATTCCGAGCTCAAAGGCGTTGGATTCAAGCAGGGCGTGGCGTACACTGCTGCATAGGAAAAATATCAGGGCAAAAAGGGCGATTTGCCAAATTACTGGATGATATTTTAGCTTAAAATTGTTCATATTGTATAGCCTTTTTCAGAAACATGAGGTACTCATGGGCATAGGGCATAGGGCATAGGGCATAGGGCATAGGGCATAGGCCTCAGTGGGCATAGGATAGGGCATACCTTACTTTTTTGATAACCGCTGTATTCATTTCCAAATTCTCTTAAAATTCTCTGCCTTAAATATGCGGTTTGTTTATTAATGAATAATTGCAATATAGCAGTCCTTGCACGAATCGTAAAGTTTTTTACCCCACCCCAACCCTCCCCTTATTAAGGGGAGGGAGTAAGAAATTCACAAATAATTTTGGATTGCAATAAGTATACTAATTGCTTATTTTTTGAAACAAAAATACATCGTCTTGCTGATAGCTAATTTTAAATTCAGGAGATTGTTTCAGTTGATTCACAACCCTCGCAGCAGTATCCGCAGTATCGTGCCAAGGATGGCGCATATTTAATAGTACATACTCAAATTCATTTAAGTTTTGTCCGTTGGCAACTTGATGCAACAATTTAATTGTGGCACGATGAGCGAGATGAGTTGCTAGGGAATTATCTGTCAACACATTGCCTTGAGTTTGCACTCTATTAATTGCCTGCCGCGTCGCTTGCCAAGTATCGAGAGAATCTAAATAAATTGTCCCAAAATACCCATACTTTGCTAAAATCAAAAAGGTTAGTAGCGACCACAAAATCAACAATTTTGACACATTAGCAAACAGCAATTTCCCCCACCTCCAACTGCGGCGAATCCACAGGCGGCGAATCCAGATATGTTTGACAGATTGAAGCGAAATCCTTTTCGAGAGGGGCTTCCAAATTCGCGGCATCAAATTGCGGTGATTCCATAGATAATTTCCGGCATTTTTCCCAAAATTATTGCCTCTTCTCTGTCTGTCTGCTAGTGTAGAAATTACCACGGTTAATACAAAAGGAAATATCGGTACCGAATACTGGTGAATCAAATCTCGTTGAGCTTCAATATCCGAAAGAATATTCATCACTAGCATGGGAAAAGCACCAATTAATGGTGACAGGTGACGCGGGGAAAGCCACCAAATTACAGGCAAAAATAACAAAAACACATAGCCGAAAGTCCCAGCAGAAAACAAACGCCCTAAAATGAGATTTGGTTTCAAGATTAAATTAATCGCAATTTCCAAAACTGAGTTTCCTAAATATTGATATCGCCCGACACCTGCGTGTTGTTTGCCTTGATTAAAATATGGTACGATTTCTTGAGTGGCTATCAAAAACCAGGCTGCACCGAGAAATATAGCGATGAGTCCGCACTTGCGCGTTTTTTCAAAGAAAAATAGCCAAACACCCATCATTAAAACTGTCAAAGATAGCACAGCTTTGCAGCTTAAGATTAAGAGGATGGCGGCACAAAACCACAATGTTTGATTGAGTCTGGCGGCTAGGATTGCTGCTAAAATGGCGGACATTGCTATGACTTCGGGGTGGAAGTCGAACAGATTGACGTTAAATACTGCGGGATATAGCAGATACATGGCTGCAACTGCGATCGCCTTTGGTTCAGTTAATCCCGCTTGACGTGCTAAACTCCAACTAGGCCAAGCACCTAAGGCTAGGGCAAAAGCTTGCACGAATAACAGCCAGTGAACATCGGGATATATTTTGTAGAGTAAGGCTAGGGGATAGAAGATAAAGGCAGCATGATCTCCTAAAATATTGATTTCCATTAATGAGGAAAATGGTGTTTGATTTTGGGAGATTAAGTAAATTGCTTGGTCAAAAATGGCTAAGTCGTAGGCAGTGGAATGAAACAAAGCGTGGCGCGCGCTGCTGGCTACAAATAAAATTATCGTTGTTACGACAATCATTAACAATACTGGATGGGATTTTGGGGATTGTAAGGTTAGCATTTTCTTGGTTTAATCGGCGATGCGTTTAAATAGTAGAACTTGGTTTTTTTGATAAGTTAATTGAAAAGTGCGATCGTTTTTAAGTTGATTTGCTAAGGTGTTACCAATTTTTTCAGTATCTGGCCACGGATGGCGCAGGTTTAATAATATGTATTTAAATTCAGCTAGATTTGTTTGAGGTGAAATTTGTGAAAGTAATTTGACTGTGGGGCGATGGGCAAAGTGAGGAGCCAGTCTATTATCTGTTAAAATACTTTTTTGGGGTTGAACTTGGGCGACTGCTTCGCGCGTGGGTTGCCAGGTATCTAGTCTGTTTGCGTACAGAATAAAGTCTTTAGATTCTCCCAGGAATAGGAAAATTATTAATGACCAAATTACCATGGCTTTGGGTAATTGCATTCCGAGCCACAGTTGCGGAATTGGGATTTTTTTTAAGGGTAAATTAGCTGTTTTTGGTAATTGAATATCTCCTGGATTGAGCGATGTAGCTTGACTTACGTTTTTGATTGCTGCTGCTTTGGCAATAATTGCTAAGATTAAAAATGGAACAATTGGCACTGAATATTGATAAGCTAAACTGCGTTGAAATGGTAAATCCGAAAGAATATTGATAATTAATGTAGGGATGGCTGGAATTAGGGCTGTGAAATATTTGAGGTTAATTTTGCGGGAGAATGGCAGCAACAGCCAAATCACGGGTAAGGTGAGGACAAATAAGTATTTGAATGTGTCGAAGGAAAGAATTTTTCCTAATACTAGCTGTGGTTTTAATATGAGGTTGATGATGATTTCTAGGACTGATTTGCCTAAATAGCTGTAACGCCCGACTCCGGCGACTTCGCTACCGCTAAAGTAGGGGATGATTTTTTGGGAAGCTATCACAAACCATGCTACACCGAGTAAAAGCGCGATCGCCCCAAACCGTTGTTTTTTCTCGCACACAAACAGCCATAAGCCAATGGCAGCAACGGTTATAGACAAAACTGCCTTGCAACTCAACACGAGCAGAATTGCCGCACAAAACCACACCAGTTTATTTAAGCGCGCTGCTAAAATTGCTGCTAACAGTGCGGGTAAAGCGATTACTTCCGGGTGAAAATCAAATAAGTTGATGTTGAATACCACCGGATACAGCAAATAAATTAGGGCGATCGCGCGAGACTGTTCTTGATTTAAACCCGCCAAACGCGCTAAACTCAAGCTAGGCCAAGCTCCCAGCGATAAAGCAACTGCCTGTACCAAAAACAGCCAATGCACATCCGGGTAAATTTTGTACAGCAAAGCCAGCGGATAATAGATTACCGCTGCGTGATCTCCCAAAATATGAATACCCATCAAGGAAGAAAACGGCGTTTGGTTTTGACTCAGCAAGTAAATTGCTTGGTCAAAAATGCCCAAATCGAAGGCTGTGGATTGGAATAAAGCGTGTCGCAAAGTGCTACAGGCAAAGAAAATTGTAGCAGCAATGGCGATCGCCCACACCAAACTCGACGGTAAGCGCGATCGACCTTCTTCTATATTTTCCCCGATTCCAACGCCGATATCCTCATTGGAATCAGCAAAATTTTTCCCATTTTCCATGAAATCTGGCACTAACTGACTGCTCAAAATATGATTCCCTCAAATATGCTTGCCACGCCATAATTCAATACGGTTCACTTAAAACTATTTATGCGCCGGAGATCCCCCTAAATCCCCCTTAAGAAGGGGGACTTTGAGAGCATTCTTGTCCCACCCCCTACTCCCCTTTTTTAAGGGGGGTGCCAGGGTGATCTGTCTTAATTGAACCGTATTGCGCCATAGTTAACCGCTAATTTGAGTCCGGTAATCGTAATATTAGAATAATCCACAAAACCTTAAAAAATTGTGAAAGCAATAACTCTTCTCGGCTCCACAGGCTCCATCGGCACTCAGACTCTGGATATTGTAGCTCAATACCCGGAACAATTTCGGATTGTCGGGTTAACCGCCGGACGAAATGTAACGTTACTGTCACAACAAATTCGCCAGTTTAAACCGGAAATTGTCGCGATTTGCGACGAAGATAAATTAGAGGAATTGCAAAGGGCGATCGCAGATCTCGACCCTCAACCTATTTTACTTGCTGGCGAGTCAGGCGTTGTCGAAGTTGCCAAATATGGCGATGCTGAAGCCGTCGTCACCGGCATAGTTGGCTGTGCCGGTTTGCTGCCAACAATTGCCGCCATCAAAGCAGGCAAAGATATCGCCTTAGCCAATAAAGAAACATTAATCGCCGGCGGCCCCGTTGTCAACCCCCTGATCGAAAAATACGGGGTTAAAGTATTGCCGGCAGACTCAGAACATTCAGCAATTTTTCAATGCCTCCAAGGCATACCGGCGGGAGGTTTGCGCCGAATTATTCTCACAGCTTCGGGCGGTTCTTTTCGAGATTTGCCGATCGACAAATTAGCACAAGTAACAGTCGCCGATGCCTTAAAACATCCCAATTGGTCGATGGGGCAGAAAATCACCATTGATTCTGCTACTTTGATGAATAAAGGATTGGAAGTAATTGAGGCTCATTACCTGTTCGGGATGGATTATGATGACATTGATATTGTCATCCATCCCCAGAGTATCATTCACTCGTTAATTGAGCTACAAGATACATCCGTTTTGGCACAATTGGGCTGGCCGGATATGCGTTTGCCCCTACTTTACGCTTTGTCTTGGCCGGAGCGAATTCAGACAGATTGGCCGCAGCTAGATTTGGTAAAATCCGGTGATTTAACTTTCCGAGAACCCGATCACGAAAAGTATCCCTGTATGCAGTTAGCCTATGCGGCGGGACGTGCGGGCGGTTCGATGCCGGCGGTACTGAATGCGGCAAACGAACAGGCGGTAGCGCTATTTTTGGAGGAAAAGATTACATTTTTGGATATTCCGAAGTTGATTGAGAAGGTGTGCGACAAACATCAAGCGGATAACTGTGAAACTCCGGCTTTGGATGATATTCTGGCGGCGGACAAGTGGGCGCGGCAGGAAGTTTTGGCTGGAAGTGTCGAATTGGGCGATCGCATTCTTTCGGTTCGCTAATTCTTAGGTTCGTAGTGAGGACTTTAGTCCGCATAAAAACCAGAGGACTAAAGTCAACCATGGAGCATCTCAGTTTTGCATTTATAGTGCGAGCTTAAGAGCTCGCGATTTGTAGAATACGCGAGCTCTTAAGCTCGCACTAGAATCAAAAAATGCTTTTAACAAAACTGATGCTCCCGTCGCGGTGTAGAACCAGACGATTGTTTCTACATTCAGCACGAAGCTGCGATCAGAGTCGGACTTAAGTGGCAAATAGTTTGCTAAACTTATCCATAGTTAACTACCGAGAAGGAGTTTCATGTGGAAAGTAGCGGAATTTACAAAATTATCAGGACTAAGCTATTTTGCATTTAAACTGGGATTTTCGAGCCCCAGAACCACAAACCGTACATGGAATGCTCACTCGATTTAAATGCCAAACAGCCTCTCGGGTTCTACCTGATAGCTTGAAAAAAGTTTAATTTGTGTTTTGGAACTTATGTTTGCCGTCAAGCGAGCGCTCAAATTAAATAACAAGGAAGCGACTTGGATGTCAAAACACGCAGGATTCAGGCGCGTGGTATTTAACATGGGCTTGAGCTTACGGACTCAAATGTACGGTGAGGGGAAGTTTTCGGACTCAAAGATAATTAACGAACTCAAGAAAGTCCTAACCAACCACGTGAAGAAACAGCCAGAATTTGCTTGGATGAACCAGTTATCCAGTAGAGTGTACCAAAACGCTTTAATTGACTTAAAAGAGGCGTTTAGTCGGTATCGCTTGGGGAAAGCCCGTCATCCAAGATTTGCCAGTCGTCGGGACGGTCAATCATTTACGGTTGATTCGTCTAATGGAAAAGTTCTCCTAAATGCTGGTAGTACCATTAAGATCCCTACTTTGGGAACATTCCGACTGTATGAACCCTTAGAATGCGGATTCGTCACTCAAACCTTTACCATTTCAAAAGAAGGAAATATCTGGTTTGTTTCCTTCAGTGTTGATGCAGAGCGCTTGCCTATTCAACAGAGAAAAAGTTCTGTAGGAATCGATTTGGGAATTAAGTCTTTTGTCACCCTGTCAAACGCCAGAGTGTTTGATGCACCAAAACCACTGAAGCAAGTGAAAACCAAGCTTGCACAGTTGCAACGCAAAGCTCATCGGCAAGTAAAATGTTCTAAAAACCAACGTAAAACTTACGATAAAATTGGCAAGCTGCACGGACGAATAGCCTGGATTCGTAAAGACTTTCTTCACAAGTTGACGACTTACTTAACTCAGACTTTTGAGCAAATTAAGATTGAAGACTTGAATGTCAGTGGCATGATGGCAAATCATAAGTTAGCTGGTGCAATAGCGGACTTGGGATTTTACGAATTCAGGCGACAGTTAGAGTATAAGTGCCAAATGTATGGAGCCAACTTGGTACTGGTGGATCGATGGTTCCCCAGCTCCAAACTTTGCTCAAATTGCGGGCATAAAAAAGATATGCCATTAAGCGTTCGGACTTACGATTGTCCTGTTTGTGACCTGTCGGTAGACCGCGATTTAAATGCCAGTTTAAATATTTTAAATTGGGAACCCTCGGCTTGAGGGGGATAGCCTACTTACCTTGGGATGGCCGACCACCCAACAGCGTAGGAAGTGAACTCTAAATTGTAGCTAAAGATGGCTTTAGTTAGGTTTGGATAAGTTTTACGAAGCAGGTAAAGATAGAATAGATTTAACACTAGATCCGCCTCCCGATTTGGCGATCGAGATTGACAACTCCTCACAAACCAGTTTAAACAGCTATCAAGCTTTGAAAGTGCCGGAACTTTGGAGATATGACGGGCGAACCCTGAAAATCTATCTGCTTCAAGACGGAAAATATACTGAGTCCGATACTAGCCAAAATTTCCCCGACTTTCCCATTATTGATGTCATTCCCCAATTTGTCGATCGCGCTAACACCCAAAGAAGAAGCCCAACAATCAGAGCATTTCGAGCTTGGGTAAAAGAGCAACTTCAAATCAAAGACTCCTAGCGGCGGGTTTCACTAATTTTTGACTGGCGCCGCCAAATCAGTCGCACTCATCTTTTCGTACATTTCAAAAGGTTGGTGAATCCAAGGATTATCCGGCAAATAATCTACATAATAATCCGGTTTCGCCGCAGAACAAGCCTTGTACCAAAGCACAGCAGTCCGAATTTCCTGAATATCCTCGCCGTAACGACTCTTCAGCCAAACAATAGCTTGCTCTAAACTAATTCCCGAATCCACCAAATCGTCAACTAGCAGAATCTGGCTGCCCAAATTATCGCCCACCATTGTCAAATCCCGCGCAAACTCGATCGCCCGCCGGACTTTTCCCTCCGCCCCACCATAGGACGAGGCCGCTAAAATCGCCAGAGGTTTGTCGAAAATCCGCGACAGAGTATCGCCGACGCGCAGCCCTCCCCTCGCCAAACAGACAATGCGATCGAATTTCCATTGAGATTCATTAATTTTTACTGCCAAATCCTCAATTTTTCGATGGTACTCAGACCAAGAAACGTAAAGGTCACTCATGCCTAATATTATTGAAATATCAAAGATATTATTCAATATTTTGGGGAAAAAGACATGAATGCAGAGGAACTTCTCAGACGGTATGCAGCCGGAGAACGGGTTTTTCGTACAGTTGATCTGGCTGGGATCGATATGTCAAGGACAAATTTGCGCGATATAGACCTGACAGGAGCTAGTTTAACAGGTGTAAGTGCGATCGGCATAACGCTCTACAGAGCCAATCTGTATCAAGCAGATATCAGCAAAGCTGACTTCTCCCAAGCCAACCTCATGTCGGCTAATTTCGGCGAATGCGAGGCGATGGGAGCGAATTTGAGCGGAGCTATCTTGCGGAGTGCCGTGCTCAGCGGGGCAGATTTTACGGGGGCGAGTCTCAGGGGTGCAGACATCAGAGATGCGAACCTTCAACGGGCAATTTTAATTCAAGTTTATGCAGTTAACGCTAACTTGCAAGGTGCCAATTTGACAGAAGTAAAACTTTGCGGAATCAACCTGACTCAAGCAAATTTAACTGACGCCAACTTAACACAAGCCGATCTCAGCCATGCTAACCTCACTCAAGCAAATTTGAGTTGGGCTAATTTGACAGAAGCAAATCTCCAAAAAGCTAATTTGAAGGGAGCAGATTTGAGCGGAGCTAATCTGACTTGTGCAAATCTGCATCTAGCAGATTTGAGTGGAGTTTCTCTTAAGGGAGCAAATTTCAGGGGAGCAAACTTGCATCAAGCTTCTTTGCGCGGGACAAATTGGAAGGAGGCGAATCTGAGAGAGGCTATGATGCCTGACGGCACAATTTCTGAGTAAATAAGCTGGCAACACAGAATTTAAAACCGCAGGGTGCTGGTGTCGCACCCTACATTTAGCTTAATTCCAGATTTTATTGAGGGGATTTAATTAAAGCTTCAGGTTTCCTCGCCCAAAAACGGATACAGCTATCCGAGATTCGCCTAGTGAAGAGTCAAAAATTTTAGATTAAAGTTCAATCTCCAGATTCATCTGTTGATAAAATTTCTTATCTAAAATGTAAATTCTCAAATCTAAAAATGATTGACAGTGCATTGAAAGAAAAGTGACAAAATTTTGGGCAACAGTTTAATCTACAACTTTAAGCCAGCCCCGGCGAACCGCGTGGAGCAAGCGGTTGATGGCTGTTTGATCTTCTTCGGTAAGACAGTCATTTAATAGCGCTGTCTTGAGCTGTTGTCGGTGAGTGGGAGTCAGCAGACCGGAGTGATATACCTGAAACACTAGCTCTGCGATCGTAAATTGAGGTAAAAACGTTTGGGTCATCATTGGTTTTTTTTTGAAATCACTTTTGATAGTATTGACTGATTTTCCCAATATTTATGTGATTCAAATACGCCAGTAAATGTGATCGATTCTGTCTTGATTGGTGATTTGTGTCAATCGGACTTGGGGAGCGGATGTTTCCTCGATCGAGAGAGCATCTCGAAACACAAACCCCGTCCCGATTCCTCCTTTTTAGTAACTCCAAAATCTGTGTTTTTTGTTAAAAGCTGCTGACAAACAAGTTAATATTAATTTAACAAATCACTAAGTATGTCCTTACCAATAAACATAGATGCGTTGAGGGGTGAGAACACTCATTTACTCTTTTGTATATGAGCGATCTTGATGGTGAAGAATACCTACAATATACTATCTTTATTTTTAGGATGACTGCTAAGTAATTACTACTAACTAAATCGACCCATATTAAGCGTAAAACTTTTATGGTGTTGAGAAACCCACTTGGCTTGCATTTACTGGGTATCTTTGTGTAGTTTTTTTTCCGTAGATATACTTAATGAGTCCCCGCTGCTGACTACTGACTACTGTCCGCGTGCAGGGACAGCACTAAGGACTGTTAACCGTTTTGCATCAAAAATCCCGGCATCTTCAAGAAACCGGGTGCGATCGCCACGATCGCAACAAAAAATATTTTTGAGAGGTTAATGGAGAGACCTACTCAGGGAAATCTTACTTGCGGGCAAAGCTTTACACCAGACAGATCGGAACTACCGATCTAAACTTACTGTCTGACGGTACTAATCGGAAATTCTGACCCATCCGCGGCGGATGGCGTGAAGTATACGGTTGACTGCATCTCGATCGTCTTCGTTGAGAGCGCTTTCACAAAGTGCACGCAGTCCGTGACTTTCGGTACGACTCAGATTGCCCGAATGCGTGACTTGATAAAATAGTTCAGCGATCGTGCGATCGGATTTTAAAGTCAGAGTTTGCATGAAATCTCGTTGAACTCTACTATTCTAATATCCAGCATTTGAGAACAGAGTAGGGTGATGGCCGTCGGCTAAGCTCTGTGATCTTTCTGATATGTGCTTGCGATCTAAATCACTAAGTGTACGTGAGTCAAATCACCTAAAAGGAGAGACCTCGATCGCATTGGCTGTGATTGTGGCGGTAGCCTCCAGGTTGGACGAAACCTCAAAAACTCCTGATTGCAAGACTTTGAGTGCGATTGTTGGTGGTTTCGCCGGTGTGCCTCCGACATCCTAGGCTGTGGACTCCCAGACTTGTGAAACTGTTCGTTTTCAACACTCCTCACTCCCGGCCTCCAGTTGCGATCGGCGAGCCGCAGCCTGAGATACAATAAATTATCAATACTTCGACCCAATCTATAGGCAGGCAGGTAAAAGAATGCTCATCATTGGCTACTTTTCGGTTTCCTTAATCGTTTTTGTGGTTTGGTTCATTGTTTTTTGGAACGATACTTCAACATCCAAAAAAGACTTGCTCTCTTGGGTGGCCTTACTACTCGGCCCCCTGGTTTGGCCTATTGTTCTACCCTTATCCCTGTTTCAAATTAGTAGCAGAAAGTCGGTTGAACAAGAAGCTAAATCAGAGCAAAAATTATAGTAAATTGTGGAAGTAACTGACTCAAACATAGTTAGTCAGCTTGCCTGAATCATCATTCCTCGCTCCTCCCATCCAGTAAATCATCTTGTTTTATGACAAAACGTGGCATCTAGAAGGTGGAATCAGATAATAAAAATGCTGAATCCTAAAACAGTATGTTTTTACCCCTATCAAATTCTGCCTTCTGTTTTTTGATGCCTGCTGTTATTTGGTCGGATTGTGATTTAAGGCTGCCACTCAGTCAAAAGTGTGAGACCCCGATTTTGGGACAGCGACCGCAACATTTTTTCAGTCATAAATTATCTGCCACCTCCACCAAGCTCAAACTTAACAGGCAATATAACACGTTCTCTTGCTAGCCAGAGTATAACTTCAGACATATTTTAGCGTTCCGCTTACAACTTAATAATTTTTATTATTTCCGGCTTCTGCTTACCATTAATCGAATTGGCGAAAATTATTGCTGGTTTTTGATAAAAAGCTATATTTTTTACCCTATAAGCTTTTGATGCTAGATATTTGCAGATTGTAGCAGCTTTCCAACAGAAAAATGTAGAGTTCGATATCGCCACAATTCCCAAACTCTTACCACAGTTAGATACACAATTAAAGGCAGAGACTTGAATATGAAATAGCCAACAAAACTATTGCTTGTCTCAAGCAGGACTTGTTTTATGGGAGGAATAACGAGTGAGTTTATAAGGCGAGCGATGGGATTTTGATCTGGTGCTGCATTTTCGGGAACTTCCCCAAAAAAGTGCCGTCACAGTATCAAAATTTACTATTTGCACAAACCCTAGGAGTGAAAATGAACGAAATGTCTGAGAAGCGAATTTATGGAATTCTTAACGCAGTGTCGCTGCTAGTGCTGACCTACTATGCAGCTAGTTCAATCAATTATATTTTCCAAACAGACGCTCACATCTACAGCTACGACAGCCAGAGCTATGTCAATCGGTCACCAGCAGACTTAGAATCACACGGATCGGGTAAATAGTACAGCTTGTCTATGAATGCCAACGATTTTTTCGGGAAATTGCTAATTGTTAATTTATTGCGATCGATCGCGTCCGAATTAGCAATTAGCAATAAATAATTGCTGAAAACTAGAATTTATAAAATTTAATTTTTAAATATAGCTGTATTCAAAGTTACCTAAGACTTAGGCAGCACTGACACTTTTACAAAGGGCTGCTATTGATTTGTTGTGCAAGGCGGTGTTGAGGTGCTTCCCAGGACAAAAAATATCTTATGCACGGGCCATTCCCACAGATAACTTGTGGGGATCGCTGGTTTCTGCGTCTAAAACCTTGCTGCTTAAGGATTTGGAGACCAATCAAGTTTTTTTGTTTTTTGGGCGGAACTAATATTTGAACTCAACAGTCAGGTTGATTGAAGCGTACTAAGAAATGGCACTCTGTTAATTATTACGCAATCCTGACGATCGCAATTTGTGCGATCGAACATTATTTAATTAACCATCGGGCGTGCAAGTTCTATCAAAGAGCCTAGTCCCATTAAAAATGGTACATGACAGCCTATAGCGGCCGGGTCAATCTGGATGGTACAAGCAACGATGTAGTCTATGGTGGCAACGGCAACGACACTCTCTTCGGCGGTAAAGGTTTCGATCTCCTCAACGGCGCTGATTGGGATGATTTCGTCTCCGGAGATAGGGGCAATGACACCGTACTTGGCCGATCGGGTAACGATACTGGTTTGGGCGGTGACGGCAATGATATCGATCGCCAAAATATAAATAATATTAGAGTATAAAAATCTCAAATCATAACTCTGGGGGTTCACCGAAAAACGAGCGGGAAGCCCCTGGCTTTAGACATGGTCCGGAACGTGGCTGCGACTTATTTAGTCGCCTTAAAATGATTGCACAGATTTAATTGAAATGATACACTAATTACAGCGATTAAGAATAACCATCTACGTGTTGAAATAATTTAATAAGGTGAAACTCCTGAGTTGGTTCGTCTCGGCTTGACCGTAGCCTGACCAAACAAGTAACAGTGAATTATTGAGCGTACCTATCTGGCGTTGCGATGGACTCTGAAAGTATAAAAAGCTAAAAGTATACGCAAGGTTTGGACTCGTTCAAGCTGAGTGGGTAGAGGTGCCTTGTTAACGCCTTTGAAAGTCCCTTTGTGGTCTTAATCAAGAATCCCCCCGATTCATCGGTGGGGAGTATCAAGCCGATGGGCTGAATTTCCAGGGAATAACGTGCTGCTCAACAAATTTTATTTTTCGGGAACTCTGGGCGGAACTTAAAAGTCTCGTGATTCAGAGTCTACTGAAAAATCGCAACTCAGTTCAAGCTCGATTGCGGGCGATCGAACTTTCGGGCGATCGGTAGTTGCCAAGGACTGCGGTGCAATTTCTCAATCTTGAGAGCATACTCCCATTAACAAATGGTCTATGTGTATTTCTGGCTACAGTTTAAAAAATAAGTAGCCGCACCCAAGGTACGTATGGTAGACTCACAAACGTTTAAGTGCAATATTTTCGTGCTAGAGGAGGGAGTGATGGAGTCGAGAGTCCAAGGCAGAAAACAACTGATACTTGCTGCTCAACGAATACCAGATTCAACTCGCGGTTCCCGGCTCCCTGCTGACAAATTAAATTACATGACAGCTTATAGCAGCCGGGTCAATTAGGGTCTCAACCGATGTCCGGTTCGATTTATTGAATCCCTTTGGAGGGAAAAGTGTATTGTAGAAAAGTGATTCATCTTTTAGGAGGAGTGTAAATGACACAGGTAACTAATCCAACACAACCAGCAGTTTCTCTACCAGGAGCTGGCGGCTCTAGTGTTGTCGGTCTCGGAACCGCAAACAGATTAAGTGCAGGCAATCTCAACGATATCATCCTGACCTTTGGGGGCGATGATGTCATCGCCGGTAACGGTGGGGACGACATCATTTTTTCCGGTGGCGGCAATGACAGTCTCGGCGGCGGCAGCGGTAACGATGCCCTCGTTTCAGGCAGTGGCAACGATGCTGTCTCTGGTGGTGACGGCGATGATAGAATCTTTGGCGGCAAAGGGAATGACCAGCTCGACGGCGGTGCTGGCAATGACTTGGTTTCTGGAGACCAAGGCAACGATCTCGTACTCGGCGGAACTGGTAACGATACCCTGTTTGGCGGCCAAGGCAGCGATACTGTCAGCGGTGGCGATGGCAACGATACCATCTGGGGCGGTAAAGGCAACGATACTGTCGATGGTGGCGCTGGTAATGACTTCGTATCTGGCGACAGAGGCAGCGATGTCCTGACTGGCGGTGCTGGTAGCGACACGTTCTACTTCGCGAGTGCTGGCGGCGATTTCGGCGTAGACACGATCACTGACTTTACGCCTGCTGAAGATAAGATCAGATTGAAGACGACCGGCGGCGGCGTGTTCGGTGCTTTGGGCAACAGCGTCGATACCAGCGAGTTTGTTGTCGTTTCTGGTTTCAGCGCCAGCAGCCCAGGATCCACCACTAACAAGTTGATCTACGACCCCACAAACGGTGCGTTGTTCTTCAACAGTGGCAACGGAGTGCTACAGGTTGCTCAGTTGCAGACTGGCCTGACTATTACCTCGAACAATTTCGAGGTGTTCTAAAACAACTGGCGGTTGTGGGGCGACACCGGATTTTATCCGGGGCTGTTCTCACAAAAGCCGATCGTTTGAAAGGATTTCAACCTCATTCTGCCAACAGCGGGGTGAGGTTGAAATATTCAAGGGCTCAAGTAAAGCAAGAGTATTTTAAAAAAATCGATCGAGAGCGATCGACCGAATTAATATTTTATTTTGCCTTCTGACATCATGTGCGATCGATTACTATAACAAAAAACTGTTCGTAGTGCGGACTTCAGTCCGCAGCATATTGCGGACTGAAGTCCGCACTACGAACGACCCGATCGCCTAAAATATAGATAGTCTGAAAAGATCAAAGTTTTAAAATCAGAATTTATAAGTTTTCCTGAAGCGGTAAAGCAACCGCAACTGCACCGCAAGCAATGACCACTCAAGAATACATCCGGCAAGCCCAAGTTTATTTGAACCAGGGAAAGTTAAGTGAGGCGATCGATTTTTGCCATCAGGCGATCGAACTACAGCCATTTTCGCCGCTAGCTTACACCACTTTAGGCGAAATCCTCGAAGCGAGCGGAGATCCGACGGCAGCAAGAGATGCTTTTGTGCAAGCTTTGGAGATTTCGCCGACGTTTGTGCTGGCCCATGCTTACTTGGGTCAACTTTACAGCGAGTATTGCTGGCTGGATGAGGCGGCTTTTCACTACGGCAAAGCTCTGGAGTTGAAGCCAGACTGGCCGGAGTTAAATTATAACTTGGGAAATGTTTTTCACAATCAGGGTAATTTGTTGGGGGCGATCGACTGTTACCGCAAGGCGATTGCCCAAAAACCCGATTATTTACTTGCTGTATTCAATCTGGCTGTGGTTTTAAATGAAAATAATCAGCTAGAAGCGGCAATTGATAGCTACCGTCAGGCGATCGCCCTCCAGCCGGATTATGTGGAAGCTTACAGCAATTTGGGCGTGATTTTGCTGAAGGAAGATCGCCCTGCTGAGGCGATCGAGATTTACCAGCGGGCGATCGAGATTAAGCCGGAGTGGGCGACGCCGCACAATAATTTGGGCCAGGTGTTCCACGAAAAAAGTCCCGAAAAGGCGATCGCATATTACCGTCGCGCGATCGAGCTAGAGCCGGAGATGGTTTTGGCTCACTACAATCTAGGGAAAGCTTGGCAATTGCAGGGGGAACATTTGGCGGCGGTTGCTTGTTTCGATCGGGTAATCGAACTCAATCCCCAACATATTTCCGGCTATACAGACGCCGGATTTTCTTTGATGTTTTTGGGCAAAATTGCCGAAGCCATGCCTTATTTCAAGCAGGCGGTAGCTCTCAAGCCAGAATTTGTTGAGGCTTACTGTCGTTTGGGAGAAACGAGGCAAGTTGCTGCTGTAGAGGATGATGAGTTGTCAAGGGCGATCGCTGCGTGCGATCGATTTCTGAAAGCGCTAACTGGAAGTAAGAAGGAAGAAGGAAGAGGGCAGAAGGAAGAAGGAAGAGGGCAGAAGGAAGAAGGAAGAGGGCAGAAGGAAGAAGGAAGAGGGAAGTCGGAAGAAGGAAGATTAATTACCGATGCCCTATTACCAATGCCCGATGCCCAATGCCCAATGCCCAATGCCCTATTACCAATGCCCAATGCCCAATGCCCGATGCCCAATGCCCAATTCCCAATTGCTGAAATTAGCGATTATTTAGCAGAAATTTACCTGCATTTGGGGAATGCTTTAACAGAGTACGGCGGATATGAATCAGCCGCTGCTTATTATCAAAAAGCTTTGCAAATTCAGCGCAAAAATGCAGAGCTTTACTGGCGGCTGGGAAATTGCTTGGCCCAGCAGCACCGATTCGGCGCGGCAATTGTCGTTTACCGCATGGCTTTGAAAATTCAACCAGCTTTACCTCATGTTTATTTTGAGTTAGCGAAACTGCTGGAGAAACAGGGACATTGGGAACGGGCGATCGATTATTACGAACAGGTTTTAGAGTTGCAATCGCACGGGTACGGACAGCCAAAACAGTGGGACAGACAGAGTTTTATAGCGTCCGAAGACAATTTTTCAGAACGTCCGCACGGTATTTATTTATCGAGTTGGGATTGGCTGGTTAATGCTAAATTGGATGCTGGCAATTATGTGGAAATTGTTTGGAAATCTGCAACAGAAGCTAGGGCGGAAAATATTCCGACTTCTAAATTTTCTGTTAATTCGCAGTTGACAAATTCCGATTGTGCCGGTTTAACTTGCGGGCTGTGTTTGCACAGAATTTCTAAGTGGTTCGATCCGGTGCATTTGGGTTGGGGAGTTTGCCGTTTGTCTAACTCGCAACCGATACCTGTGGAAACCCCAAAAACTTTTGTGGCACAGATTCCCAACGGGCGAGTTTGGATTGTGCCGCAGCAAAATTATTGGCTGATTTGCAAAGCGATTGCTGTCATTACTCCTGACAATTATTTGCTGGCTGATGTGTCGAGAGATTATCCGGGTTTGTTACCGGGATGCGAGAAGCACGATATCAGAAAACACAGCGTTTTTAAGTTAGAATCCTTTCCACCTTTAAAGCAGATAGACGGCAGCGTGGCGGTGCTTTCTGGTTTATCAGGAAATGTCTATTTTCACTGGATGGTGGACGTTTTGCCGAGGATAGAATTGCTGCGGCGCAGCGGTAGGGATTTGGCGGAAATTGATTGGTTTTTGGTGAACAGTTGTCAGCATGAATTTCAGCGGGAAAGTCTCCGGATTCTGGGAATTCCCGAGGAAAAGGTCTTGGAGAGCGATCGCATTCCTCACCTGCAAGCAACAGAGTTAATTGTACCTTCTTTTGCGGGATTTTTGGGCTGGCCGTCCGGATGGGCGATCGATTTTTTGAGGCGGGAGTTTCTCAAGGGAATTATACCTGGTTCAAGTTATCCAAAGCGCATTTACATCAGTCGCAGCAAAGCCAGATATCGCAGAGTTTTGAACGAGGAAGATGTGGTTGAGGTTTTGGCACAATCGGGCTTTGTTTCTATTTTACCTGAGTCGATGTCTTTGGGAGAGCAAATTGCTCATTTTTACCATGCTGAGGTGATAGTTGCTGCCCACGGAAGCGGGTTGACAAATACGATTTTTAGTAAATCTGGAACTAAAGTAATTGAGTTGGTGTCGCCTCATTATATCAGTCATTATTACTGGGGAATCAGTCAATATTTGCAGTTGGAACATTACTTTTTAGCTGGTGAGGCTTTTGAATGTTATCCTATTAGACAGTTAATGTATCAAAATTCGCTGACTGAGGATATTTTAGTGAACTTGAGTTCGCTAAAAAGGATGGTTGAAATAGTTGGTTTGGGTTAGCTGGCGTCTGGAGTAAGTTTATTTATGCCCTCGATTGAGAAGATGGAAAAAGCAGCGGTTGATTTGAATCGGCAAGCAGAAGTTTATTTGGTTGAAGGAAGGTTGAATGAGGCAGTTGCTGCTTGCGAGTCAGCGCTGAAAATTGAACCGAATTTGGCGGTGGCTTGTCAGACTCTTGGGAAGGTAATGCAGGTTCAAGGTGAAGTCGAGCAGGCTAAACAGTGGTATGAAGCGGCACTGGATCGCAATCCGAATTTGCCGGAAGTTTATGCTAATCTAGGCAGTTTGTATTCTCAAGGAAAACAGTGGCAAAAGGCGATCGCCAGTTGTGAAAAAGCGATCGCCCTAGCACCGAATTTTGCCGCGGCTTATCGGCTGTTGGCGAAAATTTGGATGCAGTTGGATCGGCGAGCAGATGCGGCAGACTGTTGGTATCAAGCTTTCAAGATCGAGCCAAATTGGGCAACGGCTGAGGAATACGTCACTCTGGGAAATAGTTTAGTTGAATTGGGAAAGCTCGATCGCGCTACTGAGTGTTATTCGCAGGCAATTGAACTAGACCCGCAACTGGCAACAGCTTATCACAATTTGGGCGAAATGCTGGTCGCACAGAAACGGTGGGATGAGGCGATCGCCAATTACCAACAAGCAATTGCCATCAATCCCGATTCTTTTGAATCTTACCACAGCTTGGGTCAAACTTTGGCGGAGCGAGGAGAAGGCGATCGGGCGATCGATTGTTACCGTAAAAGCCTCGAAATCAATCCCAATTACGCTCGCTCTTATATGGGTTTGGGAAATCTTTTCGCACAAAGACGCGAATTTGATGAGGCTATTCAATGTTACCGTCAGGTGCTGGAAATCAATCATGATTCCTATTGGGCGCACAATTATTTAGGGGAATCTTTTGCTCACAAACAAATGTGGCAAGAAGCTATTAGTTGCTACCGCAAAGCCCTCGAACTCAAACCAGATATTCTGGTGTTTTATTCTAATTTAGGATTTGCCTTAATTCGGGAAAACTTATTGGAAGAAGCTGTTGCCACTTACCGCAGCCAAATAGAGATAGATCCGACTAATTCTAAGCCTTACAGCGATTTGGGAAATCTTTTACCGCGATTAGGACAAGTGGAAGAAGCGATGGTTTTCCACCAAAAAGCCGCTGAATTGAGAGGTTGGCCTGAGTGTGCGGCCAAAAATTATCAATTTACCCAAGATTGGTTTACTCACAATATTCACATTTGGAAACTGCATTTGCAGCATTTAGCGGGAATCGCGGATTTTCAAGTGGTAGAAATTGGCAGCTTGCAAGGAATGTCTGCTTGCTGGTTGTTGGATAATATTTTAACTCATCCGACAGCAAATATTACTTGTATTGACTTGTATTTCCAAGAACAATTTCATGGCAATATTCCTAAAACTGGCTCGGGCGACAAAGTAATTCCCTTACAAGGTTATTCTCAGAAAGTTTTAGTAACCTTGGATTCAGAATCTTACGATATTGCTTACATTGACGGTTGTCACAAAGCCACCAGTGCTCTGCAAGATGCGATTTTATCTTGGAGGGTGGTGAAAGTTGGGGGATTGATGATTTTTGACGATTATGAGTTTACCTATCCCGACAACCCGGAGCAAAATACTAAAATCGGCATCGATCTTTTTCTGGAAATGTTTGGGAGTCAGTTAGAAGTAGTCCACAAAGGCTATCAACTGATTGTTAAAAAAATCGGGAATCAAAGTTTGGGCGAAGAGCAAGCAGTTTTGTGTCAAGGTTGGGAAAAGTTGGGGCATATTGCAGCAGATGGCGGTTATCTGGATGAGGCGATCGCCTGCTATCAAACTGCGATCGCAATTAAGTCGGGCAATTATCTAACTTACCACAAGTTGGGTAAATGCCTGCAAGACAAGCAGTTGTGGGAAGAAGCTGCGATCGCTTACCAACAGGCGATCGCGCTAAATCCTAATTTTAGTTGGGCTTACCACTTTTTGGGAGAAACGTTGCAGGAACTCGATCGATATGGCGAAGCCGCTGCTGCTTACCGCAAAGCTATTGAGTTAAATCCCGATTTTTGCTGGAATTACAGCGGTTTAGGCGATATGTTGGTGCAGCTTTCTGAGTGGGAGGAAGCTGCGACGGCCTACCGCAAATTTATTGCACTAAATGCTGATTTTTATTGGTCTTACGAAAGGTTGGGTAAGGCTTTAATTGAACTAGAAAATTGGGAAGATGCGGCAGCAGCTTACCGCAAAGCTGTTGAATTAAATCCCGATGCTTGGCTGTACAATAGTTTGGCGGAAGTCCTGGAAAAACAAGAAAATTGGCCGGAAGCAGCGGTTGCTCTTGGGCGTGCTGTTGAGCTAGAACCCGAGCACAGTTGGCTGTACAAGAAGCTGGGCGATGCGCTGCGGGAGCAAGGGGAACTCGAAAGGGCGATCGCAATTTACGAGCAAGGCATCAATCTAGATCCCAAATCCTGTTGGTGTTACGAAGGATTGGGTTTGAGTTTAATGGCACAACAGCAGTGGGATAGGGCAATATCTAATTTTGTTCAAACCCTGCAAATCAAACCAGATTTGTTTGGAGTTTACTATCATCTAACATATGCTTTAGAACAAAAAGGAGAAGTGAATGAAGCCGACCTCCTCAAACTTGGCTATAATTTTTTGCCGTTAAGTTTTCTCAAAAAATACTGTGGATTTACAGATGATTTGGTGATAGCAGCAGAGTCAGATCCGAGGATTACTTGCACAGACATCTATCCTGCCAGTGAAATCAATTTATCTGACTCCAAAACAATCCACACCAACAGCAAATGCTGGAAAGATGAAAAATTTAATATCAAAAAATCTTTTGTTGCTACCATACCAAAAGGACGAGCTTGGGCAGATATTGCTACTACCGCCGCCATTACTTCAGACAATAAACTTGTTCCCGATATTTCAACGGGTTGTCCTGAATTAGTCATAACTTCCGACAAATTGCCTCTCCCCGAACACGTCGAGGGAAATGTAGCTTTTTTATCTGCTCGCTGGGGAGGCGCAGCTTATTTTCATTGGATGTTTGATGTGGTTACACGGTTCGAGCTTTTGCAGCGCTGCGGATTGATAGACACTATTGATAAGTTTGTTGTTAATGCTTGGGATTTGGCTTATGAAAAAGAAACTTTAAATACTTTAGGAATTCCACTAGATAAAATTTTAGAAAGTCGCTACCTGCCTCACTTTACAGCGGATAAATTAATAGTTCCTTCAATTTGTGATGGTGCTTCGGGAACCTCTAAATGGAAATGCGAATATCTAAAACGAATATTTTTAAATCAAGATAATTCCCAAAATACAAAATATTCAAAACGAATTTATATCAGTCGAAATCGAGCATCCTATCGGCGAATAGTCAATGACGAAGAGGTTGTCGCCTATCTAGAAAAAATTGGGTTTCGTACAGTTAAGTTAGAAATGATGTCGGTAGCGGAACAAGCAGCCTGTTTGGCTGCGGCTGAGGTAGTTGTCGCCCCTCACGGAGGTGGATTGACTAATTTAGTTTTTTGCAGCCCAGGAACTAAAGTAATTGAGATTTTTTCTCCGATTTATGTGCCAACTTGCTTTTGGACTATTAGTAATTTGTGTGAGTTGGAACATTACTATTTAATTGCTGAATTGTTTGATGACCAAACTCATAAATATTCGGGACATAAAGATATGCGGGTGGATGTGAACTTGCTAGAGAAGTTAATGAATATTGCAGGAGTTGTGCATGAATAGTCACGATTACCACAAGTTGGGCAATTCCCTGCAAGAAAGCGGTGAGTTTAATGATGCTGTTACTGCTTACGGCAAAGCTGTTGAGTTAAATCCAGATTTTTCGTGGTCTCATCACAGTTTGGGCGATGTTTTGTTAAAACTCGAATACTGGGAGGATGCTGTAGCGGCCTACAAAAAAGCTGTTGAGTTAAATCCAGATTTTTCGTGGTCTTATCACAATTTGGGTGATGCTTTACTGAAACTAGAACGCTGGGAGGATGCTGTCGCTGCTTACCGCTGCGAGATTGCACTCAACTCAGATTTTCCTTGGTCTTTTTACAATTTAGCCGAGGCTTTAACTAAACTCAAACAGTGGGATGATGCTATTGTCGCCTATTTAAAAGCTATTCATATTGACGGAGATTTGCCGGGAATTTACGAGAAGTTTGGATATGCTCTCGGACAAACAATGTCTGACTCAAAGTCATTATTAGAACAATTTCAATTGCAAGTTACACCGGAAAATTTGGAGTTTTATTTACAGTTAGGAAAGAAGTTAGCACAGCGCGATCGCCCAAAAAGCGCAACAATTATTTACCAAATTATTTTGACAATTATCCCAGATTGTGCTGTATCGCCAGCAGACTTGGAGCGGTTGTTGCAGGAACAGCAAAAGTGCGTTACCGAAGCCCTCGAGTGCGATCGCACTTTAGCCTCAGCCCGCGCCACAGTCGCCCAAAAACCTGATGATTGCTGGTCTTATTATAATTTAGGTGCGGTTTTGAGCCAGCAAAAATATGGGGAGGAAGCGGCGGCGGCATTTTTGCAAGCAATGGCAATAAATCCCGATCTTCCTTGGTGGTTTTATTACAATTTGTGGGAAGTTTTGATTGAGCAAAACAAGCTGGATCGAGTTGAAAACTTTTGCCGAGAAGTTGTTGATGCTCAACCGGAGGCTTTTTGGCCTTATTTGAATTTGGGAGAAGTTTTGACGAGACAAGGCAAAATTTCTGAGGCGATTAGTTGTTATCAAACTGTCAGTTACAAACAAAGTTTTGCATCTATTCTTAGTAAGAGAACAGGCAAGATGTCTGTTGCACAAAATATGGAGACAGGCAAGACGCCTGTGGCAGAAAATATGGAGACAGGCAAGATGCCTGTG
Organism: Microcoleus sp. CAWBG27; assembly: GCF_020883145.1. Taxonomy (NCBI): domain Bacteria; kingdom Bacillati; phylum Cyanobacteriota; class Cyanophyceae; order Oscillatoriales; family Microcoleaceae; genus Microcoleus; species Microcoleus sp. CAWBG27. The sequence goes on along the minus strand of NZ_JAHREU010000055.1, from coordinate 15,715 downwards.
CCACAAAATTGGAACTTAAAGCCAGTCAAATTTCCTAATTTTATAATTATTGGTTCTCAGCGGTGCGGCACGACTTCTCTGTACACTTATTTAGCTGAACACCCGCAAATTTTGAGTCCGATTAAAAAGGAGATGGATTTTTTCTCCTGGCACTTTCACAGAGGGATTGATTGGTATTGGGCCCATTTTCCCCCAATGCCACAGGGAGGGGAATTTATAACGGGTGAGGCAAGTCCGAGCTATTTTGATTTTCGGGAAGCGCCGGAACGTCTCTACAGCGCGTGTCCAGAGTCGAAGCTGATTGTGCTGTTGCGAAATCCGGTCGATCGCGCGATTTCTCATTTTTACCGATTAAAGGGCTTAAACTGGGAAGGGCGATCGCTCGATCGGGCAATTAGCGACGAAATCGAACGGCTGAATCAAAATCCAGAATACATCATCGGTGAGGAGCCTGGGAATTATTTAGCTCGCGGTAGGTATATAGAATTTATTAAAAATTGGCTGGCTTTCTTTCCCCAAGAACAGTTATTAATTTTGAAAAGCGAAGATTTGTATGCAGGTGCGGCGACAACTGTCAATCATGTTTTAGCCTTTTTGGAGTTGCCGGAATATCAATTATCTGAATACCAAAATGCTAATCCTGGTTCTTATCAGCGGGTAAATGAGTCAGTCCGCGAACTGTTGAGCGATTATTTTAAACCTTACAATCAGGAATTAGAAGAGTTTTTGGGTAGAAAGTTTGATTGGGAATAAGATAAAACGGTTCTCATAAAGATGAGGTATGTTGTTGGGCTTCAGCCCTCTTAGTTTGATTTGTAGTAGGGTGCGTCAGCCACTTCTGGCTCTTCACCAGAAAATTCGGCTTCTCGCTGACGCACCCTACAATATCTACTCGCACGGCATTAAAAGCAAAACACAGATGCACCCTTCTCTTCAGTTTGCGTCCGGCTGATATCCTTTAACAAGACGCGGTTTCAACCGCCGTCTGCTAAAATTAGAACAACTTGTAATGAGGTAATACTAATGCTGACAATCGAGCTAGATACATTACTTAAAGAACAAGCACTCCAACGCCAAGATTCTGAAGAGCGTTACATCACGGATACAGTGAACTGGGAAGAATACGAGACATTGCTGAATCGAATTGGAGATGCACCAGGATATCGAGTTACTTATTTAGATGGAATTTTAGAAATTATCTCACCTTCTCGCCGCCATGAAAATGGTAAAACTCGCATTGGAAATTTGCTGGAAATTTACTTTGTAGAAGCTGATATTGAATATTTCCCTTTTGGGTCTACAACTCTGCGAAAAGAGGAAAAAAGTGGCGGTACTGAACCCGATGAAGCTTACTGTATTGGCACAGATAAAGAATTTCCCGACTTGGTAATTGAAGTGATTGTTACCAGTGGCAGCATCGATAAACTAGAACTCTATAGAAGGTTGAATGTGCAAGAGGTTTGGTTCTGGCGAAATGAGAGATTTTCGATCTACCATTTGCGAGAAGAGATTCCGGTTGAGTTTGTGTCAAACTGCGGTTATGAATTAATTACCCAAAGCGAATTGCTACCGGAACTTGATATCGAGATGTTGGCAGAATGTGTCAAAAATCCTCATCCGCTAGCAGCAGCAAAGGCATGGAGAGAGAATTTGCGTTAGCGAAGCTTGCAGAAGCAGGATCGATGCTAAACAGCAAGTTTTAATAAATCTGCTCGATCGCCAAGCTGTCGCCAAGACAAGGCACTGACTCTCCCACGCCCCGGAGTTTCAAGAAAAAACCAGATCCCTCTTGACAAGTCGTACTCGTTATGAGTACGGTATAGCAAGCAAGGAAATTTAACCCAAGTACCCAAGGATTCAAAATCATGCTGACGAACCACGAAGGTCAAAGAGTACCCAAAGTCACGTTTCGCACTCGCAAGGACAACGAGTGGGTGGATGTCACCACCGATGATTTGTTTGCAGGCAAAACTGTAGCAGTCTTTTCTCTACCGGGAGCATTCACTCCGACTTGTTCGTCAACGCACCTCCCTGGCTACAACGAATTGGCGAAAGTTTTCAAAGCAAATGGCGTAGATGAAATCGTTTGTATTTCCGTCAACGACACTTTTGTGATGAACGAGTGGGCAAAAGACCAAGAATCAGACAATGTGACCTTAATTCCCGACGGTAACGGTGAGTTTACCGAAGGCATGGGAATGCTGGTAGATAAAACTGATTTAGGCTTTGGGAAGCGGTCTTGGCGTTATTCGATGCTAGTCAAAGATGGCTTGGTTGAAAAAATGTTTATTGAACCGGAGGAACCGGGCGACCCTTTCAAGGTTTCCGATGCCGAGACGATGCTGCACTACATCAACTCCGCAGCAGCTAAGCCGAAGGTAGTTTCGCTGTTTACAAAAATGGGCTGTCCCTTCTGCGCCAAGGCTAAGGTAATGCTGACTGAAAAGGGCTTGGATTATGAAGAAATCGTCTTGGGCCGGGATGTCACAACCCGATCGCTCCGGGCGGTGACTGGGGCTACAACCGTGCCGCAAGTCTTTATCGACGGCAAGTTGATCGGCGGTTCCGAAGCTCTAGAGTCTTATTTGGCAACTGCTTAGTTAGGGAAAAATACTTAGGCTGCGGGTTGGCAGCGCACACCTTACTCTGTTGTGGGTGTACGCTGTCAACCTGCAACCGTCTTTAGGAATATATATCGCCATTCCCAGAGTTCGATCGCACCATTGATCCATTCTCGTGTAACAATTATTTGTGAAGTAATATTAAAAAAATCAGAAATGGGAGTGAACGATCGTGGATTTAAGCCTCGTAGCGTCAAATATCTTAAATCCACCAGTATTAGCATTTTTCATGGGAATGCTGGCGATTTTCCTAAAATCTGACTTAGAAATTCCTGCACCCATCCCGAAACTGTTTTCGCTGTACCTGCTGTTTGCGATCGGATTTAAAGGCGGCGTCGAACTGTCCCGAAGCGGAATCAACCAGCAAGTCGCCCTGACAATCTTCGCAGCGATGCTGATGTCAGCGCTAGTACCAGTTTATACTTTCTTCATACTGAAGATCAAACTCGACTCCTACAATGCCGCAGCGATCGCAGCCACCTACGGTTCCATCAGCGCCGTCACCTTTATCACCGCAACTTCGTTCCTAAAAGAATTAGGAATCGACTTTGATGGTTACATGGTAGCAGCGCTAGCATTAATGGAATCCCCTGCAATTATCGTCGGTCTAATTCTGGTAAGTGTCTTCGGTGGAGAGGAAGGAAAACGCGAAATAGTTTGGTCAGAAGTGCTGCAAGAAGCCTTCCTCAACAGTTCAGTTTTTCTGCTAGTCGGCAGCCTCATTATGGGCATTCTGACAGGAGAACACGGTTGGGAAGTTATGAGTCCGTTTACTCAAGATTTGTTTTACGGCGTTCTGACTTTTTTCTTGCTAGACATGGGTCTGGTTGCTGCTAGCAGAATTAAAGATTTGCAAGAAACAGGAATTTTCCTGATCGCCTTTGCAATCCTAATTCCTATAGTTAATGCAGCAGTTGGTTTACTGATAGCAAAATTAATCGGAATGCCGCAGGGAGATAGCCTGTTATTTTCGGTATTGTGTGCGAGTGCTTCTTACATCGCAGTACCAGCAGCAATGCGGCTGACAGTTCCCGAAGCTAACCCCAGCCTTTACATTTCAACAGCCTTAGCAGTGACGTTTCCGTTTAACATCGTTGTAGGCATTCCCATGTATTTATACGCAATCAATATGTTTTGGATGTGAACTTATGGACGCAGTTAAAAGGATAGAAATTTTTGCGAACTCGGTGGAGCTCCCAAAGATTTTAGACGGTTTAGACAAAGCTGGCGTCCCTGGTTATTCGGTGATTCGCGGTGTCGCCGGCAAAACCACTAGGGGACGCAAATCGGACGATTTAGCAATGAGTATGCTGGATAATATTTATGTGCTGGCTTTCTGCGAACCCGATAAAATATCGGCAGTTGCAGAAAATATTAGACCGGTGCTAAATAAGTTTGGCGGGGCGTGTTTTATTTCGGATGCAGTAGAATTGCTCACTACTAAGTGCGTCGGGTAGTCAGTTGATAGTTGACAGTTGATAGTTGACAGTTGACAGTAGTCATTAGTCATTAGTCATTAGTCAGTAGTTACTGATTATTGGCAGATATAGTCTTTGTCAGAAAGATTCGCGGACGTTGTTGGGCTTTAGCCCTCTAGTTTAAGGATTTATACGAGCTGTCAGGCATACCTCATCTTTTTAGGAAAGGCTATATAACAATTACCAACAGTCAACTGCCATTAGAAACCCGGTTTATTTGATAAATCGGGTTTCTGAATATCTAGCCATTTCACATTATGAAAATCAGCCATTGCTCCTGCATAAAGCAGATTGAGCTTTTACATAAGTTTTTTTTAATTAATTTAGAGTAATTTAATCAACGATAATGTGAGAAAAATCTGTGTTGATTATAGCAATTTTACAATTTTAAAATCATCAGCCATCATTAGCCAGCGGTCATTTCAGGATTAATTGCCCTTCGCTGCCCGCACCTAATTCAGAATTCTTAAGATATAGAAAAGAATCAGTTGCCCAAATCGGTTAGCGTGGTAAATTCTAAGCCACAACAGGCGATCCTCTTCGTTGGCGTAGCCCCCGTAGGGGCGGGCTTCGCTAACGCGCGATCGACTAACGATATTTTCAATAGGAGTTTAAACATGGCTGCATTAAAAGTCGGCATCAACGGATTTGGTCGCATCGGACGGCTAGTCATGCGTGCCGGCATCAAAAACCCGAACATCGAATTTGTCGGTATTAACGACTTAGTTTCGCCAGAAAACCTAGCTTATCTTTTCAAATACGACTCTACCCACGGTATTTATGACGGCGAAGTTGAAGGGAAACCAGACGGGATTGTCGTTGACGGACATTTTATTCCCTGCACTTCGATTAGAAATCCGACTGAGTTGCCGTGGGGTAAAGCGGGTGCGGATTATGTTGTAGAATCTACCGGATTGTTTACTGATTTTGACGGCGGTTCAAAACATTTGACGGCGGGAGCAAAACGAGTAATACTTTCCGCACCGACTAAAGATCCAGAAAAAGTTCCAACTTTTCTAGTAGGCGTCAACCACCACAAATTTGACCCGACAAAAGATACTGTTGTTTCTAATGCTAGCTGCACTACTAATTGTCTAGCACCAATTGCCAAAGTTATCAACGATCATTTTGGTTTGGAAGAAGGTTTGATGACGACTGTTCACGCGATGACTTCTACTCAGCCAACTGTAGACGGGCCCAGCCAAAAAGATTGGCGGGGAGGACGCGGTGCGGCTCAAAATATTATTCCTTCTTCGACTGGTGCAGCGAAAGCTGTTAGTTTGGTGTTGCCGGAATTGAAAGGAAAATTGACTGGTATGGCTTTGCGGGTGCCGACTCCTGATGTGTCTGTGGTTGACCTTACTTTCAAAACGGGGAAGGAAACTAGCTATAAAGAAATTTGTGAAGCTATGAAGAAAGCTTCTGAGGGCGAACTGAAAGGTATTCTTGGATATACTGAGGATGCGGTGGTTTCGACAGATTTTCAGGGCGATGCCCGATCGAGCATTTTTGACGCAGGTGCGGGTATTGAACTGAATTCTAAGTTTTTTAAGGTCGTTTCCTGGTATGACAACGAGTGGGGTTATTCTAACCGCGTCATTGATTTGATGATCTCGATGGCCGAGAAGGACGGACTTTTGAGTAAGTAGTATTGTAGGGTGGTTCGGCGGGGCGATCGAATGCGAACACCAATAAATCTAGATTTTGCCGCGCCGAACCTAGGATCTGGGTAGACCACCATAGGTTAAATTTTTGTTATTGTCGATCGCACTCCAAGTCGAATTATGTCTGAATTGCCACCGCTGAACAACGAAACTATTTGGGCCATCCTCAACGAAGAAATGGACGATGCTGCTGTCAACAAATTAGTTTGGCTGTATCTGGGCTACCGCCTCGATGGGGAGACTGGTAAGTGGAACAGCGATAATGTTGCTAGCGAGTGGCGCGAAGATTATCCAGAACCGCCGGATTTTATTGATTCTAGGCCCGCGACAGTGAAATTGACGCGATCGACTCTTCCTGAAAACAAGCAGTTGCTAAAGGAAAAATTGGGATTTAAGGGCTATAAAATCGGGGAATTCGGGCCGAGACAGACTCGCAGGGCGACGATGGCTAATTGGTTGATGGGTTTTATGGAGGCTGGGGCTTCATTCAGTTGACAGTTGACAGTTGACAGTTGACAGTTAACCAGGGCTGTTTCATTCTCTTGTAGGGGCGGTGCCCCCGTGCCCGCCCTCCGAGTTGGTAGAGGGGGTAGGCACGCACCATCCACTACCCCTACAAAATCGCGATCGTCCTGAGAATGAAATAGCCCTGGACAGTTGACAGTTGACAGCACTTGACATGGAAGTCCGAGGATTGGAGTAATGAATCGTCTTCTTTTAATTTTTCCCCGATCGGGCTTGGGGCTTTAAACCAATTCTTTCTGGTAAGAAAGTATCGAATATTAGGGATTGAAACATTGATCAAAGTCTTGCTCTGTTTCTATTTTTATCTGCCGTTAATTAACAAAAATTAAAGATTTTTAGCGTCAGAATAAAGTAAAGTCCGATCGCCCACACCAACATTATCGCCAGCACACCTGACATCCGGCGGTTGGGTGCACTATTCTAGAGTCTGCACAGAATCATTGTGACGAAAAATTCATGAAAACAACTACCATATCTCGCTTAACCAGCATTTCCCTAGCTACCCTAATGCTAGTCGGCGTTTCAGTAAATGCGATCGCCACACCAGACACCATCAAACCCGCAACCCAACTAGCCCAAGCTACCGCCAAAAAGCGCCTAGTAGTCATGGATTTCGACTACGGCACCACCAACAGCTATTACAGTTCCTACAGAGGAGTCGGCGCAGCTAAAGGCATCAGCGAAATGCTAATCAACGAGCTTGTCAACAACGGCACTTACACAGTAGTCGATCGCAGCAAACTCGAACAAGTCCTCAAACAAGAAAATCGTAGCGGTTCAATGGATGCCGGTACCGCAGCCGAAATTGGCAAAAAACTAGGAGTTGACGCCGTACTTATCGGCACTATTACCAAGTTTAATATCGACAGACAATCCGGCGGCGGCAGTTTCATGGGTATCGGTGGCGGTTCCCAAAAAACTAAAGCTACCGTGCAAATAGACGTGCGGTTAATCGGAACAGCTTCCGGAGACATTCTTGCCACCGCCAAAGCAGTAGGAGAAGCAGATAAAAGCGATTCGAGTTTTTCTGTCAGAGGCATTGGTGGCAATTCCGGCAGTAGCAATGAAGATGGACTTTTGAGCGCAGCAGTTGACAAAGCCGTAGCCCAAATGGTCACTAAACTTGCAGAAGTCTCTAAGAAATTAGGCTAATAAGTTTCCAACTATTTTAGATTTTAGATTTAATTATGCCAAATCTAAAATCTAAAATCTAAAATTTTAATATCGTGTCCGTTCTATTGCCTGTTAAAAAGCAATACCGTTTACTGGTATACAGTCCTGGGGGTAAACTGCTATGAAAAATAGATACGGAGATTGCTTCGTTCCTCGCAATGACAATTTTAAGTAAACCGTATTGTGTTAAAAAGTTCTTTCCCTCGTTGAGGGCGTTTTATAGAGATTGTGAATATCAATCAAAAATTGTTACTGAAATCCGCCCGACTCATTTAATATTTATTGGTAACTGCATCAAATCTGGCCGACATAGCTGTTCTCATTCTCGATTGAGCTATAGCATTTATCAGAAAGATGAGGTATGACTTTAAAAGGAGTTTTTGATGCGACCTCGCTTACTATATAACACAAGAGGGCTGAAGCCCAACAACGTACCTCACCTATCTGAGAAGGGCTATATGACAGTCTTTTAGGGGGGAAATAAAACCAAATTATCCACTGTTTGAATCCTCTTCCTTTTAGGGAAAGGTAGGCCGCAAACGGTCAATTTTCAACTGTCAACTGAAAACCAAGCCTTAATAGTTTAATTAGTTTTGGGGTTTGAGTCAGAAACAACAACGCATTTCCCCTGTTGATTCGGGTCGGGACTCGGATTAGTTGCTACCTTAGAAATAGCATCTTGTTCTTGAATCCATCCGATATCCCCTGCTTGCAATTTGGCACTTTCTACTCCCACTGTTGGTTTAACCGTGGGAGAGGGCGAGGCAGTTGCGGATGCCGGAGATGGAGAGGAATTTGCCGAGGCCGGAGATGGTGAAGCAGTTGCGGATGCCGGAGATGGTGAAGGATTTGCGGATGCCGGAGATGGTGAAGCAGTTGCGGATGCCGGAGAGGGCGAGGCAGTTGCGGATGCCGGAGATGGACTGACTGCTGGTGTTGAAACAGTAGAAAAATCCTTATTTAAGTTGGGCTTGGGAGAGTTCGATCGCGCTATTTCAGGAATCGAACAAACTTTCAATTCCAGCCAGTTGCCTTGAGGCGTAAGCTGTTTGTTTGTTACCTGCAAAACGCTACCGGCAGGGACTGTTCCCTTAACGGGCGACTCACCGATCGCAACTTGCAAATTCAAGCGATCGCCCAATGAGCCCAATTCCTCATTCGCATAACTTTTAATCTCTACAAACGTGCCTTTTTCTAAAGATTTGCTCCCAGTAGGTACAGATTCTACTGTTTTCCCCGGCCCGTTTATAGGATTAGTTAAATGGCGTTTCCCAAAAAGCGACTCCCCGGCAGTATCGATCGCCCGACCCACCGGAGGAATGAAAAAATAAGCAAATACACCCCCCAAACCCAACAAAAATACAATTTTGACCAGCAGCGTCAATAGACTTTTGCCTTTTTCTGGCAATCGTACTAACTGCGTCTTCACTTGAGAATTCGTATCGCTAAGGCTGGGGCTTTCCGTCAAATCGGTTGGCATATCCTCGCTGTCAGCAATTAGTTCCATCGGCACTTCTAAAGGTGCGACAGACAATTCTGTCAAAGTATTGCTTTCTTCCCTCAAATGTGCTTGGCAGTGAATCAAAGCTACAGTGACATTATCGTGACCGTTTCTAGTATTAGCAATCTCGATCAGTCGATCGCGCGCCTTCGCCACAGTAATGCTACCGTCGAGAATCGGCAAAATCTCATCTTCCCAACATTGCTCAACTCGGTCTTTATCGCTCAAACCGTCGGAACACAGCAGCAAAACGCAATCCTCATCCACCGGAAAACGTTGCACCGTCGGGTGGAGAGTGTTGGAAGAAGTAATGCCCAAAGCTTGAATCAGAGCTCCGGCGGCCACTTGTTCCAAAGCATCCCGGTAGAGAGAGTAGCCCAAACGCACCTCGCGGCAAGCCACATCGTCATCGAGAGTAATTTGATAGCAGCCGGTGCGGGTAATCCAGTAGGCTCGACTGTCTCCCACGTGGGCGACATAGAGCTCGTGAATGTGCGCTAAAGCCATCACCAGGGTAGTACCCATGCGCTGGCGACCTTGGCGGTGTTCCGTGTCGTTGCGACCGGCTATTTTGTCGTTAGCAGCACAAGCTGCCCGTTCCAACTTAGAAGTCAGGCTCAGCGGATCCCAATTAGCTTGATGCAGGGGCATTTGCAGCAACTTGTCCCGCAGCACAGTAATCGCCAATTCCGAAGCGACTTCGCCGCCGTCTTGTCCGCCGATACCGTCACAGACGATCGCACAAGCTTCCGATCCCGGAATTCCCGAAAACACCGTACCATCGGGCGGATAGCAAGCATCTTCGTTGTGAGCCCGCGCTCTACCGACATCCGTGCCCGTGGCAATTTCCACAGTCCGATCGTAAAATCGGCCGCATTTTGCCAGAGCTTTATCCAATTGGCTCATCAGTTGTTCGCCGTGGCGCACTTGACCGGCGACCATTTGCTGGCAAAGCTGTCGCAAAAAATTGGCGATTGCTGGGTGAGCATCATCGATCCACTGCTGCCACAATTTGCCCAATTGCGACAAACTAGGCGGTTTGCGATCGGGCTGCAATTCCAGAAACCGAACTAATTGCCCTTCCACCCGCAGCAGTTCCGGAGTCAGCAGCGTCGCAGCCACGCCCTGAGCGATAAACGGCTGCCAAACTTTGGCAATTTGCCACAGCCAATTTAGCTGTCGCATGGCGGCGGCCCCTTTCCAGGTGTCCGCCAATTCCGGCATTAATGATTCCGTCACCTTTAAAATAGGTGAGTTTTCCAGCAGCCAGATATCTCCCGAGAGCTTGCTGATCCGGGACGATACCAGTCCGTATACTTGAGGTACGTGCAACTGATAGGCAAACAGTCTCAGATAAGGAGCGATCGAACTCGGAATCTCTTCGGGCATTTCGGGCAACTGTTCCGGTTGAGTATCGACAAGAAGTCGATCGCGCTTGACCAAATAGCGACCCCCGATCAGATCGCCCGGCTTACACGCTTTGATCCCTTCACCTACAGCCCACAAATAGTGTTTTGGCACAGAGTTTTGCATAAGGGTTCCTGACGCCTTTGGGCCCAGTGCTGATCTGAACTATTCTAGCGCTTGAACCTCGATGGGTTGATACGTGGCGATTGTTTTACACCCCCGCTTTCTCAGCACGCGGGGATTTTCAAGACTTTACAGTGCTAATTTCCTGATTTTTCAGGTTCCTAGGCTCACCAAGCTAGCACTTTTCGGTGCTCTGTTATTTCTCCCGATAATGTTTTAGGCGTGAGTTTCCCCCAGTCCAGCAGTTGGTTTTAATGTCTTGTACTGACAAAAACAGTCTACCATTTTGTGGGCGCCCGCATAAATCTGGCGATCGGCTTTCATAGCTTGACCCGGGCGCGACGGAACCGAAGTCAGGAAGCTGGAGGGATCGATGTTTTTACCATATTCCCGATCGTGCCAATTTCCTAAGCAATCGCGACTTTGAGCGGGAATAGAGACTTTAACTAACTGTAATGCTAGGATGCAGGTACGTAGAAGTCCCCTGAGCCAGCAGGTATAAATAAGTATCAATTCTCACTTTGGTCGCGCAGGGCGATCGGTGCCTAGTGCCTGAGTTTCGCCACTCTAGTTAAATTTAACCTTACCCGCATACCGATGCCAGCCCCCGACAGGAGTCGCAACCAGCACAAAAAATTAGATATTAGTTCAAGCCCCCAGATTCATACCACAGATGAATCTAAAATCTAAAATTTAAAATTTAAAATCGATCGGCCTCTGCAAGCAGTTAAGTATATAACCATGCCCGTACAAGAGCCCAGTACCATTCCCGAGAATTTGCCCGAGCCAAAGCTGCTCCCTCCCGTCGAGGTAGACGAAATGCTGACTAAGATTAAGCATTCCCACGGTTTTTATTACCAAGTGATGAATCTTGAGGTGTGGGCGCTGGTGGAAACCTTGGATGGGCTATTTCCGGGCGCTTGGGGTCAGTTTATGACCAACCGCCAAGTTGCGGTAAAACAGTTTTTGCACCGCGATCCCAATTGTGCGGTAACTCCCAATAATAGCGGGAAAGACGCAGAAACGGCGGGGAGCGAGGAAGATTGATCGAGCAAGTTCGGCAATGGATTTTGTAGCGGATGTAACGGATGTAACGGATAGGAAAAAGGACGTTCGGCCTTACTCGCAATGTGCGGGATGTAACGGATAGGAAGAAGTAAGAAGGAAGAGGGAAGATTTTCTTAATCTCCCCCTCTCCCTCTCTCCCTCTCCCCTTAGAGGTGAACTTTGGCATCAACTTGAGGAAGTCCCATGCTGTAGTTGACAGCGCGGCTGTTGAGGTTGTAGCTGATTTGGCCTTTTTGTAAGAGCGATCGCACCAAGTGTTCCAATTCCGAACCAATGCGGCGGAGGTTGTATTCAGTCAAGTCTTCGCCTTCGTAGGAGTCTACGAGTTGGTCGAATTTGGCATATACCTGTTTGACTGACTCGTCGTTCCAGTTGAGTTCGTTATCAGGGTCAATGTCGATCGTCAAAAGGTCGTTGCTGGGTACGAGTTCGTTGTCTTCGAGGATGGCGGTGTATATGCGAATATGGCGGGTTGTGGACTTGAGCTGCATGAGTTCTTATTTGTAAAGATTTTTTCCTGAACCTATTGTAATGGCTGGGAGATGCGCGGAGGACTGGGATGACGAGGATTGAACCGCGAAGACGCAAAGGGCGCGAAGGAAGAGACGGGGAAAAGGGGGAAAGGGGGGGAAGGGCGATCGACTTTCAGGTTTGTAGTAGGGCGATCGTCAGGAGATAGGGCGATCGTCAGGAGATTCGCATTTATAGTTTTGGACGAAGGGGTGGCCAGAAACCGGGTTTTTTAACCAAAATACCTAGTTTCAGCCCGCTGATTCGGTAAAAAACCCGGTTTCTTGAGTCGGAGTCGGTAAGTCCTCATTTACATCGAAGACAACGGCGAAGGACTGAAGTCCTGACTACAAACATTTATTCATTCGTGGATTGTGCCATCTGGCATAATTGCACCTGCGAGGTTTGCACAATCCATCTTTGCTCCCACCAATTTGGCATCTTTCAGGTTAGTTTTATCTAAGTTTGCACAGCTCAAATTTGCTCCGCGCAAGTCTGTAGAAGTTAAGTCTGTTCCACTTAAGTTTGCTGCATACAGGTTAACCCCAGAGAGATTAAACCCACTCAAGTTTTGCCCGCTCAGATTAACGCCTTCTAAGTTTACTCCAACCAAACTTACCCCTGTTAGGTTAACCCCATATAAGTTGGCGGCACTCAAATTTGCCCCACTTAACTTAACACCACTCAAGTTAACGCCACTGAGGTTTGCATAACTTAGATTTGTGCCAGTTAAATTTACCCCACTCAAATTTATGCCACTAAGGTTAATTCCTTGAAGGTTTACCCCAGTCAAACTTACCCCTGTTAAGTTAGCACCACTAAGGTTTGCATAACTTAGGTTGACCTTAGTTACCTTCGCTTGACTTAGGTCTGCTCCTGTCAGGTTAACATTATGCAGACTTGCCTGAGTTAAGTTAGCTCTACTGAGGTTTGCTACAGTCAAGTTTGCGTTATCTAACTTTGCTTCGCTTAAGTTAGCTTGAATTAAATTTGCCTGAATTAGTCTTGCATAATACAAGGTTGACTTGGTTAAGTTAGCCTCACTCAAGTTAACTTCAATCAAATCAGCAGTGTGCAAGTTTGTTGAGTTCAAATTTGCCTTTTGCAAGTTAGCTCCAATCAAATTTACTCCTGTTAAGTTGGCATTTGCTAGATTGGCACTGCTCAGGTTTGCTTGACTTAGACTGACATTAGAGTCGAGAGTTTTGCCACTTAGATCCACTCCCGTTAGGTTAATCCCTGTAAAGTCACGTTCTCCGTCTTCATATCGTTTCCAAAATTCCTCAGCACTGATAACGGGTTCCAGATTTTTGAGTGCAGAATCATCTATTTTTTCCTCTTCCTCAGATTCCGCAATGTCAGGATTCACAGGAATAGCAGCAGGCAATTCTACCGCTTTGCTAGATACAGATTCTGCTTGCAATTGCTTGTCTACCCGATCGCTAAATTGCCTCAAAACCTCAGCATCATCAACCTTCCCACCAGCATTCGCGCCCTTCTGGGCCGCATTCTCAACATAATACTTATCCACAAAACTCTGCAACCCAGCATTATATCCCTGTCCCACCGCCTGAAACCTCCATTCGCCATTCTTCTGATACAAACGTCCAAATTCCAAAGCCGTTTCCTGCGAAAATATCTGATTTAAATTGTACCGAACCAACTCGCTTCCAGTCTCTGAATTGTAAAGCCGGATAAAAGCATTTGTAACTAAACTAAAACTTTGATTCTTTTCCTTTCCCTCGTGAAGGGTAACAACAAACACAATTTCCTGAATCGCCGAATTGATTTTACTCAAATCCACATAAACCGTCTCATCATCTCCCTCAACTTGTCCATTCCTGCTGTCTCCAGAATGCCGCACCGAACCGTCTGGCGATGTCAGATTGTTGTAAAATACAAAATACTTTTCATCGGGAATCCGACCGTCAGCCGCTAACATGAAAACAGATGCGTCAATGTCGCAGTTTTGTGCTGTTTGGCTGACTTGCCACCCCAGGGCGATCGCAATTTTATTGAAATCAGGAGATTCCTTAGAAAGATTAAATCTTTCACCCTTCGTTAATTCGATAGTCATCTTCAATAATTACCTGATATTTGAAATTAGCGCCTTAAATATTTTAAGCTATTAGTTAAAGAGGATACAACAATGTTGTGTCCCTACCCAGCCTACAATCCAGATTATTTATGTTAAACCGGAAACAAATTGCATTTTATCTAGAAGATATTGAAACACCCACAGGGAGAACCGTTAGTTTAATTATTACCGGACTAATTCTCCTCTCTTCCGCCAGCTTTATCGCCGAAACTTATCCGATTTCCCAATCCGTTAGAATCAAATTACAAACTCTCGACACCGCCCTTTTAGTTGTTTTTGCTATCGAGTATTTACTGAGGCTTTGGTGCGCTGACTATAAAATTAAGTTTATTTTTAGTTTTTTCTCTATCGTCGATTTGCTGGTGATTTTACCATTCTTTTTGGGATTTGTCAATGTCAGTTTTATTCGGATTTTTCGCTGGTTTAGAATTCTCAGACTCATCCGCTTTTTGGAATTGAAAAATTCAGTGCTTCGCATCAGCAGCGAAGATGGAGTGATTTTTTCCAGAATTCTGTTTACTTTGCTGGCGATAATTTTTGTTTATTCTGGTTTGATTTATCAAGTTGAACATCCCGAAAATCCTGAAGGTTTTGGGACTTTTTTGGATGCTGTTTACTTCTCGGTTGTCACGATGACTACGGTGGGATTTGGCGATGTTACTCCGATTTCGGAATCAGGTCGTTTTCTGACTATTTTGATGATTTTGACTGGAATTGCTCTGATTCCTTGGCAATTGGGGGATTTGATCAAGCAGTTAGTTAAAAGTGCTAATCAGGTAGAAACTGTTTGTACGGGTTGCGGTTTGTCTGTACATGATGCTAATGCTAAATTCTGTAAAATATGCGGCACTCAGTTAGATAAATGATCGGAGGTAATTGGGAATGGGCATTGGGTATTGGGCATTGGCCAAACAGGTCATTGGGCATTGGGCAATGGGCATTGGGCATTGAGCATAGGGCATTGGTTATTAGAACCAACCAATAACTAATAACTCATAACCAATAACCAATAACCAATAACCAATAACCAATAACTAATAACTAATAACCAATAACTTCTTTAAGCTAGCGGTAACAAGATTTCAAATTCGGTACCGATGCCTAATTGCGATCGCATTCTGAAGGCGCCGCCGTGTTTGCCGGTCACGATTTGATAGCTAACGGCTAAGCTGGTTTCTTTGAGGGCACGTTTTTCGGTAGAGAATGATTCTAAGATTTTATTGTACTTGTTAGGTGACATTCCTGGGCCGTTATCTGCTATGCGAATCGAAACCCAGCGAACGTGTAGTTTATCCAAATCGCTCGCAGGTTCGGGACAGCAGACTTGAGTTGTGATTTCAATTTGAGGCTGGCGCCCGAAGTCTTTTATTGCTCCACCTTTGAACTCTTTCGCCAATTCTTGACCGACTGCTTCGTTAATTAATAGACCTCTTGCGAAAGTCTCAGGCGAGCGCTAATTTGTCTTCAAAGAAAGTTCATAATTATAAATGCCAGCAATCAAATTAAATCTCAATCCGAAGCGTCTTCTTCGATTTCGATATCTCGAC
>NZ_JAHREU010000054.1:0-55271 GCF_020883145.1 Microcoleus sp. CAWBG27 | reverse complement strand
ATTAACAATCGAATTAAGTTGATTAAGCGACAAGCCTATGGCTTTATGAACTTTGATAACTTTCGAGCAAGGCTATTAGCTTGCTTTTCTGATTAGGTTTGCTTATCACCTTGACTCCAGAAGAGCCTCCCAGTTACATATTGACCGGGCTTATTTATCTAGTCATTGGGTGACACAACGGGATGATAAATTACAGATATTTTGTAAGGCGTGGCCGGTCAAAAATTCTGGACGGTTTGATAAAAATTCTTTTTTTCTTGACTGGGATACGCATTTAATTAGCTGTCCCAATCAGGTAAGTATCCCATTTGAACCCGGAAAAACTGTTCATTTTCCTTTGAGTGAATGTGCCATTTGTCCTCTGAGAAAAGACTGTACAAACAGTAAAAGAGGACGTAGTGTATCAATTCATCCTGATGAAGCCTTAATGCAAGAGTTGAGAGCACGTCAATCGACTGCTATTGGTCGCCAAGAATTGAGAAAACGTACTACAGTTGAACACTCTCTGGCTCATATTGGCCATTGGCAGGGGAACCGTGCTCGCTATATAGGGCTGCGGAAAAATCTCTTCGATTTACGGCGAGTCGCTGTTGTCCATAATCTTCATGTCATTGCTCGAATGGATAAGGTTCTGCCAATTAAACCGGGCGTAGAGTCTAACTCATTGACCGGGTAATTGCATACATCTCTTTTCTTGTCAACTCTTAATACTGAACCGACGCCCTAGTTCAAGAACTCTCCGGTAAAAAAGTAGTAATTACCCTCCATGCACTGCACTGTCAAAAAAAACGCTTGTCTTAATTATTAAGAGTGGTAATGACTACATAGTTACGCTCAAAAAGAATCAATTAAATCTGTTTAAATCTGCCAAGAAATTAGTCAGTTCTACTAGAGCATCTGACGAAAATGAAGTTTCTGAATCTGCACATGGACGCACCACAACTCGCCAGACCAAAATTTATCCAATTCCACCTGAATTATTGCCAATGAAGGCGGGTGCAAAACATATAATTGTGGTCAGGAGATATGGGACTCGATGGGAGGGAAAAAAAGTCGTCGCCATCTGATTAATTTCGATGAAGTACACTATTATTTAAGTAGTCTGGATTGGTCAGCCAGTGAATTTGCTGATGCTATTCGTGGTCACTGGTTGATTTAAAACAGGCTGCATTGGGTTAAAGATGTGACGTTAAACGAGGATAACGATATTCGTTGTGGTGGTAATGCACCTGTTAATTGGGCAATAATTAGACAATTCTTGGTTTCATTGGCTCGCATAAAATGTACTCATACTTTTCCAGAAGCTTTAAGATTAATGGCTAATCAAGTTGAAGATTTGAGTGAGTTACTTTTTGATTTATCTAGTTCAGATAAACCTGTTAAATGCCTCGCATGATGTCAGTCAATAGCCTTCATAGCCTTGATTTAACCTCTCGACAATTAATCCACCCTGCGACCTAAGGGGGATTTAGGGGGATCTGGCCTCGCATCAAAGCGAGATTTCTCAGCGTATGTTCTACTTCGGTTCGTGACTCGCAATCCGCTTGCCTTCGGCATCGTAAACCTGCATGGGAATTTTTGCATTTTCCGCGATCGCCTCCAAGGCCTTTTGCAAAGTAGCAACGTGCTTTTCCACAGCTTGGCGACTCTTCACAGAATTATTGTTATTCGCCTGAATGAAAGTTTGTTGCAACTTCTGCACGTAATCAGAATTCATCTGCACCGCAATCAAACCATTGCTAACTGTATAATCGCAAATTTTCGGATTGCCTTTGCAAGTTCTATCTAAATCCGTGCGTGCTTTTTGCAAGTTTCTTTCTTCCCGCAACTTAACTTCCGCTTGCTGCAATGATGTTGTATAGGATTCAATCAGCGGCTTGGCTTTTTGGGAATAGGAAGTAGCCGCCGGAACTTGCTCGGCGTAACTCAAAGCTCTTCGCCAGTTTTCGGATGCTTTAAACCAGCCGTTTTTGCCTTCAAAAATTCGAGCTTCCGCTGCTAAAGTCACAGCTTGAGTGTAGGCATTTTCCGAAATTCCTTCGACATTTCGGCGCTCGCGAGCTTGTGAAAGCTTGGTTTCGTATTTGGGAACTAGCAATCTACCTAGTTGATAGGATTGCGTGTTCCCGGGAATTTCTGATATGATTCCTAGGGCTTTTTCCCAACCTGCCTGCACTTGTCCCCATGTTTGTGCTGTCTGAGCTACTGCTTCCCGAGCTTCTGCTATTTGGGCTGCACTTTTGGCGGCGAGCAACAATTTTTCGGCTTGTTTTTCTGTGCCTAATTGCCGATTTCCAGTGGCTAAATTCTTCCGGTATTCCTTCGCCTTTCTTTGAGCGTAGGAATAAACTGGGCTGCTTGTGGGGATTTCTCCGAGTTGGGCGATCGCACTTTGCCACAATGTTTCGGCTTGCTGCAAGTTCTGTTCGGAAACAGGCGGATTTTTGGTTTTCCCGGCTGCGGACTGTGCGAGGCGCGCTGCATCGATCGCAGATGTGATATTTTGACTTTGCTCCTGATATTTTTCGATCGCAGTTTGAGCCTCACCGCGATGAACTGACCAAGCCGGAATTGGTTCCAAAAGTGCGATCGCCTGTTTTAACTGTTCCTGCGCCTCTTCTGGGCTGCTAGCAACCTTGGAAGTTTTCAGAGTCTTCGCCGAATTGTCGCTCAACTGTTTGGCATTGGCTAATGCAGTACATTCTCCGATGACGCAGGGCCGACTCAGCAGGTAATAACCGCCCGCCAAAATCACCGCCACCAGACTTACCATTCCGGCCGCCACCAACATCGTAAACGGTGAAGTCTTCGGCGTTTCGGTGACTGTTACCGCTTCCATATCCAGCGCATCGAAGGGATTTTCTGCGATATCTGGATTGATTGCAGCTACCTTAAAGGCGATCGGATCGGAATCGCTGGAACTCTCCGAAAAATTAGGGAAATATTCATCACTACCCGCATTTTTAACATCCGTTTCTAACGGCATCTCCTCCGCTACATCCGCCGTCTCAGCAGCATTTTCTGCTAAAACTATCCCAGTTTCTGCTGCGGGTTTCTTCTCGGGTTTTTTCAGCACTTCCACTGTTCTGGGTCTTGACAAAACAGGGTTGTGCATGGTAAAAGAATGGAAAGCATAAGGCTGTTTTTGCCCGGTGATTTTGAGGCAAAGTCCAATCTGTTGAATCGATTCCGGCTCTATTTCGAGAATTGCTGCTTCTAGTACCGCAAAAGTCGGTTTAGCTTTGAGAACTAAACTGCGCGGGTGTTCTCCCACAACTGTTAAAGAGTCATCTCGAAACTCGCAACTAATATAAAGCGGTAAATTTTTAAATCCGGCTGCTTGCAAGTGCTTTTGCAACTCTACTTCTAGAATTTGTGCCTTGCTTTGTCGCGCTGCTACTGTCATATTTTGCTCCTCTGTCTACTATCACCACACTTGAAATTTTAGTTTGAAGAAATTATCGGAATTTCAGCTTTTTTTGAACTTATAAAAATCGTCAAGACGATTAGAAAGTTCTTAATTGCTCAAACCATTGCTTTTCTGCCTTCTTCCTTCTGCCTTCTTCCTTCTGGTATGCACCAACTCTGGCAAATCTTAAGGGTGCATCTGGTTTTGAAAGAGGGCGAAGCATGACCGCATATAAGTTATTAGTTATTATCTTATATTGACTGCGGTCATGCTTCGCCCCTACGGATATTTGCCAAAACCAGATGCACCCAATCTTAAGTCTCAAATCTCAACTTTCAAATCTTAACTCTCAAATCTCAACTTGCAAGGCCTCTCCATAACTTTCGCTGAAATAAACTTGAGTCACGTCAAAACGACCGCCGTATTGTTTGAAAGGTTCTGCTGCATAACCAAGCGGCAGCAAACAGCACACATCTACTTCTGCGGGAATTTGAAAGGCTTCTTTTACCTTAGCTGCGACAAAACCTTCCATAGGACAACTGTCTACTCCAAAGCTTTTAGCTGCAATCATTAAATGAGCTACTGCGAGCATTGTATGTCTGTTTGTCCAAGCTTCTACGGACTCAAAGCAGGGATGGTTCTCGAACAATTGGGGGATTGCTTGTCGCATATAACTAGCTAAATTCTCGTTCATTCCACCTACGGCTTTGCCCAATTCGATGACGGCTTCGGTGTTTTCCGGTTGGGCGGCGCGCCGATCGCCACAACAGATTAACACGATTGGGGCTTCTACCACTTGTCGCTGGTCGAAGGCACAAGCTTTTAATTTTTCTTTACTGGCTGGATCTTTAAGTACAATAAACCGCCAAGGCTGTAAATTATAACCCGAGGGCGATCGCACTCCCAAGCGCAAAATCTCTGCCAATATTGCTGGGGGAATTCGATCGGGTTTGAAGCTGCGGGCGGCCCGCCGGCTTTCGATCGCTGTTTTAACATTAATTGAAGGTTGGATTTCAATTGGCATGGATTATTGGTTATTAGTTATTGGTTATTGGTTATTGGTTATTGGTTATTGGTTACTGGTTACTGGTTATTGGTTATTGGAATAACAAATCACAACTACCAACTGTCAACTGTCAACTGTCAACTAAGAGGGCAGGCCCGCACCATCCACTCCCCCTACAACTGTCAACTGCCAACTGTCAACTGTCAACTGCCCACTGCCAACTGTCACAGGTCAACTGTCAACTGATTTACCCCAAACCCAACTCGCGCTTGAGCAAATTAATCGACTTAGAGCCGATGTAATTTTCGGAGCATACCAGTTGCGGAGGACGAATAATATCCTCTCTGGCGGCGTTAATGGCAGCTTTTACTGTAGCAAAACTCGGTTGGTCGCAGAAAATAGTTCTAGCCGATCGCACGATCGAGTTAATCTTGTAAGCATCCGACAGCAAAGCCGTCATCACCAGCAAATCCTCGCCCCGGAGACTGTGAATAATCACTTCAGTCGATCGCAACATTCCCGAACTCAGACTGACAATACCCAAATAACTGTCCTTCGGCAAACTCCCCACTAACTGAATTTCCTGAACATAATCATAGATGTCTACGGGAATCACTCGCACCGAACGCGGCGCCGAAATCAATTCCGCTTGTCCGATAAAATAACGACTGGTGATTACAGTGCCCGCAGTGATTTTATCCAGAAAACTACCTAACTCTTCCATCGCCACTAACTGGATGGGAATCCGCAAAGCTTGTTCCAGTTCTTTTGCCATCAACTCGCCCACGCCGATGTCTTCTGTGGGGGCTGTGACGACCACTCGGGCGCTGCACCGGAGCCGCCAGTCTATTTCGGCCAAAAATAATTCCCTCGCTTGGTTGAGCGTACAGCCTTCTCCCAGCAGTTGATCCATACTCTCTTGCACTATTTTATTGGCAAGGGGATATTCTTCGAGGATCGGGGATTTGAGTTTGCTGCCGCCTTCGTGGCCTTGGGCGCGGACGTATATACCCGATCCGGCTTGAGCTTCTACGAGTCCGGTATTTTCGAGTTGTCGGTATACTTTGCTGATGGTGTTGCGGTGCAAACCCGTCTGCATCGCTAGTTGTCTGGTGCTGGGCAAGCGGTGCCCGGGCGGAAACTGGCGCGAGGCGATCGCAAACCTGATTTGATTGAATAATTGCGTAGATGCGGGGATCTCGCTATCTGTTTGAATATGAAACTGAACCATATTAAAGGCTCCGACGACTTTAAGTTAATATTTTTATAGGATCTATATACGGCACATGGGATTGCCGGGATATCTCTGCATATAGCATAATCTGATTTGGTTCCTCTGCGACGGCGGTTTTGCTTGGTTTGCGATCGAGCCTGATTGTTCACGTACTTTCAAGTCTTAGCCGTAGGGTGCGCCAGCAAAAATAATTCTGAATCCTCACTCCCAATCTCATTCTGACGCACGAGCTAACAAATTGTGCCTCAGAATGAGATTGTGAATTTGTCGCAAAAATTTGCCAAGCTGACACACCTTCTAGGCACCATACTGCACTTAATTTAATTTACTCTCTGACTATTTCCATCTCGCTTGCTGTTTTTATGCCATTCAGAAAATAAGTCCGCATTTCCCCTTTACCCTTAATCTCAATCAAGCCCCGCTCTTCAAATTCATATTTATCCCGCAGCAACTCGTAAGTATAGATACTAACTTGAATGCTGCCGGGGATGCCGTGAGATTCCATGCGGCTGGCTGTATTCACCGCATTTCCCCACAAATCGTAAATGAATTTTTTAGTACCGATTACCCCCGCTACCACCGGGCCGCTATTAATTCCGATGCGGATTTCAAAACTCGAGTCTAGCTTCACATTTAATTCCTGAATTGCCGCTAGCATATCCAGTGCCATTTCGGCGATCGCCTCTGCGTGATCTGGGCGTTCAATGGGAATGCCACCTACTACCATATAAGCGTCCCCGATTGTCTTAATTTTTTCCAACCCGTGCTTGTCAGTCAGTTGGTCAAACGTTGAAAAAATTTCATTTAGTAAGTATACCAATTTTGTGGCGGACATCGTAGTAGAAATTTGAGTAAAATTCACCAAGTCAGCGAAAAGAATTGTAGCTTGTTCAAACTTGTCCGCAATTACTCCCGGTTCGTGCTTCAACCTATCTGCAATAGCTTCTGGCAAAATATTTAGCAGCAAACTCTCTGTTTTTTTCTGTTCTTTTCTGAGAGCAGATTCCATCTGCTTGCGCTTGGTGATATCGTGAAAGAATACAGAAAGGCCATCGTGAGAAGGAAAAGCCCTGACTTCCAACCAGACTTTTAATGGATGATAATATTTGTCAAAAGTTACTCCGACTTGTTTAGAGACAGCTTCATGAGACTCTTTATAAAATACCGAATTTACTAAATCTGGATACTCTTCCCAAAAATTCTTCCCAAAAAGTTCTTCCGGCTCGCGCTGCAAAAATTGCGATGCTTTATAATTGACGTAAGTAAATCGCCACTGGGGATCTAGAGCAAAAAAAGCATCACTCATTCCTTCTAAAAAATTGACAATTTGCTCGTCATTAGAACGGAGTTTTGCTTCTACTTGTTTGTGCCTGAGTTGCGCCCGCTTTAATTTAGCATAATTAATTCGCAACTCCATTTGGCTAATAACTTGCCTGCCTAAAGTCCGCAGGGCTTCTAGTTGTTCTGGGGTGAGATGGCGAGGAACTGTATCTATCGCGCACAAAGTGCCAATGGGGAAACCCTCAGGAGTTACTAACGGCGCCCCAGCATAAAACCTAATATTTGGATCGGAAGTTACTAGCGGATTGCTGGCAAAGCGATCGTCTTCCATAGCATTAGGTATAACTAGCAATTCGTTGGGATTTAAAATAGCGTGAGAGCAAAATGCTATCTCTCTGGGAGTTTCTGTTGCGGCAAGACCGACTTTTGATTTAAACCACTGTCTGTTAGTATCTACTAAGCTGACTAAAGCAATAGGAGTGCCGCAAATATAGGATGCTAAAGCTGTTAAGTCATCAAAAGCTGCTTCGGCATCTGTATCGAGAATATTGTAGCGGTTAAGTGCTTTTAGCCTGTCTGCTTCATTGCTAGGCAAAGGTGCAGATTGCATCGGTGGCGGTGCGACTACACTTTTTGTCCGAAAAATGCGCGCCAGTCTCCGTGCTGCAAATTTTTGGACTTGCATCGCTAGTTTTTCAACGAACACAAACAGACCGATTTGCCAAGCTTTATTCATATTTATTTATGGTGATCACACATGATGGAACTGCGGGCGATCGCACGCGCGAGCATCTCAGTTTTGCATTTGTCGTGCATTTCAAGAGTTCTCGTGCCATGTATAGCACGCGAGCCAGCACAGCACTGTAAAAAAAATACTTTTTGCAAAAATTGAGATGCTCCCGATCGCACTTTTGGCGATCGATACCTATGCACTTACCGCTTCCAAAAACCTGGACAAACCTACCCACAGGTAATTTGGATCCCAGTATAAGTCTGCGGTGTAACTTTGAGTCGATAACCACTAACGCGCTGGTGCTTGGCTGATGCCCGACATCACTGCTCGACATCAGCCTTAACCAGTGGCCCCCAGTTAGAGACTCGATAGTAATCATGTCTGCGATTGACTACCGAACACC
Organism: Microcoleus sp. CAWBG27; assembly: GCF_020883145.1. Lineage (NCBI taxonomy): Bacteria > Bacillati > Cyanobacteriota > Cyanophyceae > Oscillatoriales > Microcoleaceae > Microcoleus > Microcoleus sp. CAWBG27. The sequence continues at coordinate 47,205 of NZ_JAHREU010000054.1, read as the reverse complement.
GACCGATAAACATATTAAATTGGTACCAAGCGCCCCATACGTGCTTTCTGGGGTTCACCCCCAGATAGGCGGACACGGGGCGCGGCAATCTTTCACTTCCATTCATTCCTCTTCTAGCAATAGCTATTGCAGCACTAATATCCGAGGACAACCCATACATCCGAGCGTATTTAACCAATCCGATTAAACTGGTGTAAGCCGGATTGCGAGTAAATAACGAAATGCCTCTATTGGATAAAATCGACTCCAAAAGCTGATAAAAACGACTGTAAGCCCAGTTCGATAGCATCCGAGCATATTTTCTTCCTTTCTCCCTTAACTGTGATTTCTTACCAGTAAAATCTAATGATTCGCAAACAATTGGGCAAGCAAACGCAGTAGCTAATTGGGCTAGCTGCAAGATAGCACCTACAATTTGAGCATCTTGTTTGCCGCGAGGTAAACCCATTTGCAGAGCTATTTTACCTCTCGATCTTAAATTACCTTGACCGTCGATATATGCCCAACCAATCGAACTCGGATTGAGGTCAATGCCAATGCAACCGTGCTCGATGGCTCGGCTTACTTGTTTTACTGGTAATGGGGTAAATTGTACTGCTACTACCCAACGGTTGTCCTGGCGGTAAAAGTGCCAGGTTTTAGCACCCACCGAAGGCAATCGATTCAGATTTCTGTCAAAATTACCAATGGCTGAAGTGACATATTTGCCAAATTTAGCCTCCAGGCAATTAGGCACTCTAAATTTCAGATTTTTGCCATCCCACTGGCAAGCTTGATTGCCATAACTTTCATCCTTCGACCCCACAATGAATAGTTCACGCTTGTTGACCTTGACTCTCAGTGGTGCCACTTTCAGGTGGGCGAGGGTTTGAGTTAATTTGTAGATGTATCTTTTCTTGTTGTGGATGGCAAATTTCAGGTGATACCAGTTGGTCTTGCGAGTTGTCCTGTCGCTCGCTAGGGGGAAATTACACCCGCTTGAAGAGTGCTGCCAATGCCGTTTGGCGTAAAACTTTTGGGCCCCTTTTAGTTTACGTTCTGCTGCCTTTAACCAAGATGCAGCGGATTTAAGTCTAGATGCTAATTGGGACAGATATCTAGTTCTCGCTTTATATGCTGAATCTACTTTGCCGAATGATAAAGCAATTACTCCGTTGGCATGACGTTTGCTGATGCCGTAGGTCTGTTGTAGATGAGTATTCCAACTAGATTTATTGAATTTGATTTCTCGATTTAATAAATGGTTAACCGTCTCGATTGTTGCTCGATAAAACACTCCTGAAAATGCCGTTAAAAAACACTCAAATTCAGTATAACCTGCGGGGTTAAGTTCGGCTTCGGGAGTTGGTAATCCTTTACAGTAAGTGAGAGTCGTCATAACTTGATAAATTAGCTGCCTTGATTGTGAGTGAAACTAGACATTAGCTGCTCTAATTGCAGAAAATGTCTAGTTTCGTCACGAATTGTCACGTTATTGTTGGACTGTTCTGTAACCCCAACTAAGTCCTCAATCTCCAGAGCTTTTGTTGGCAGTTCCCCCGTCAATACTTCTCTACCCCCTGCGCTCACAAGTATATCATCTTCAATGCGTATCCCCCGGACATCCGCAAATTTACCCAACTCGTCCCAGTTTACGAACTTTTCATATTTGGCGCGAGTTTCTGGGTTATTTAAGATAGCCGGAACTTGGTAAAAACCCGGTTCAATCGATACCAGCATTCCCGATCGCAAAACACGATTCAGCCGCAAAAATCCCAGCCCAAACCGACTGCTTCTCACTCTCCCCGCTTCATAGCCTGCCAAATCTCCCAAATCTTCCATATCGTGAACATCCAAACCAATTAAATGTCCGATTCCGTGCACAAAAAACAGCGCGTGAGCATCCATTTCTACCAAATCGTCAACATTGCCTTGCAAAATACCCAGATCGACCAATCCTGCCGCCATGATTCGAGCAGCTAACAGGTGAATGTCTTGATATTCCACGCCCGGACTAATTTTATCAATACAAGCATCATGGGCTGCCAAAACTACATCATAAATCGCTCTTTGAGTCGGAGAAAACTTGCCAGAAACCGGCCAAGTGCGAGTCACATCAGCCGCCCATCCCATTGATGATTCTGCACCGACATCTGCTAACAGCAAATCTCCTACTTGTAGCGGATTGTGATAGTGCTCGCTGTGTAAAACTTCCCCGTGCACCGTGACAATACTTGGGTAGGCGTAAGTCATATTTTCCGAGATGATGACACTTTCCATCGCAGCCCGCACACCCGCTTCAATCTTAGCTGTGGGAGTTGCCCTCATGCCCGCTTTGTGAGCTGCTACGGTGACAGCGGCAGCTTGACGCAATTCAACCAAACTGGCTGCATCGTGGCTCAGGCGCAGCGAGACGATCGCCTGAGTTAACTCTAGATCGATGCCGGTTGGCGATTTGGACGGTGCTAAAGAGCGATCTAGAATATCCGACTGTTGCAACCGAATCGAGCTATCCTGAAGGGCGATCGTAGCTGCATTTGTCCCTCGCGCTTTCAACTCACTCATGGGGAAAGCAGCATCAGCGCCAATTCGTTCAGCAATTTCCGCTCTTTTCGGCATTTCCCCGTGCCAAAGCGTGCTACCAGGATCTGCATCATCTAAGAACAGTTCTAACTTGCCCGATTCTAAACGAATCGCCGCATTTTCTAACGGCAAACCAGCAAAATATAGAAAGTGACTGCTGGCGCGAAAAGGATAAACAAGTGCCGGATAATTGCGAGGAATGCTGCGGCCAGACCATAGAATTACAGGAAAATCAATTAAACTGGCCAGTTTTTGCCGCCGTTCGTGTAAAATATTTCTTAACAATTCATCACTTTTTGTAATTTGCATGGGTAAAAATTCATACTCTTGAGTTGGGTTCTTAATAAGGAATTCAGTCATTTGATTGTATGCATTACAGCACTTTTGTGCTAACTACAAATTTAGCAGCCATTTTGGGGGAAAGTCTAATCTTTATTTTCTTTTTTGCTGGACTCTTTAGTGCTATGTTTGCGATCGTCTTTGTCGTCATCCTGGGCCTAATTTTGTTCACCACGAACCTTCGCATACAGCCAGGATAGAAAGGCTGAAAATGCTACTGCACAAGCAATACAGCAAGAATTGAACACCCGGGATCTGCAAAATTAGTCGATCGGATTGTTGTTGATTTTGTGACATGAGTAATAGCCTCTATTGACGATCGTATATTTTAGACTTTAAAGTATAAGTAAATTCACTGAAAAAAATATGAAAACTTCTCACACAACTTCTAAAACTTCGGTGCAAGTACGCGATTGGCCGATCGAACACTTGCCGGGATTGAGCAACGCAAACCAGTCTCAACTAGAAGAGTGCGGCATCACCACCATCGCACAACTAATTCGGATGACGAAAACACCGGCGGCAAAAGTGTTGCTAGCACATCAATTACAGATTAACGTTCAACATCTTAATAAATGGGTAGCAATGGCAGAGTTGGCTCGAATTCCGAGTGTAGGCTGTCAGTATTGCGGGCTGTTGCTGCACGCAGGCGTTGCTTCAGCCGCTCAATTGGCTCAAATGCCTGTGGAGAGACTGCACCAACAAATCCTCAGACTCCACGTAGCGACAATGCAGCGCAATGACTTGACTCCTTCAGTCGATCGCGTGCAAAAATGGGTTCTACAAGCTAGATTAGTTAGCAGTCATTAGTTATTGGTTATTAGTTATTAGTTATTGGTTATTGGTTATTTGTTGCTTCCAATGCCCAATGCTTTTCGACCCAATTCCCAATTCCCAATTCCCAATTCCCAAATATTATGTCTGTTCAAATTTACGGAATTCCCAACTGCGGAACCTGCAAAAAAGCTTTCCAGTGGCTCAAAGATAACGATGTCACTTACGAGTTTATTAATACAAAAGAACAGCCACCCACTCGCGAAACCATTCACAACTGGGTAGCTACTTTAGGTTTTCAACCAATGCGAAATACTTCCGGTCAATCTTACCGCGCCTTGGGCGACGACAAGAAAGAGTGGACGAGTGAAAAATGGGTAGAAGCCTTTGCTAGAGATGCGATGCTGCTGAAACGTCCTCTTTTTGTTAAAGATGGAACGGCTGTTTTAGTAGGTTTCAAAGCCGAAGTAATTCGCGAAAAATTAGGGATTTGAACAAACTAAGTTCAGCGTATTTTTCGCATAAACTTCATTTCACCGATATCATCAGTGAAACCCCAGCGTTTGTAAAATGGTATCATTTTCGGCAAACAGTTAAGAGACAAATTCTCCACGGCTTGCAGTTGGGGATGATTTAAGACTGCATCAATCAACACCTTACCCAGTCCCATCTTTCTGTATGTTGGGTGGACAATTACATCCAAAATTGTGCCTCTGTAGACAAAATCAGTCATGATGCGGGTAAAGCCAATTAGCCGTAGCTTGCGGGGCGGGACGCCATCGCCCTCATCGACCAAACCAATGATAACATCAGTCGCGGCCAGCATTCTCACCACATCCTCCCGCGTCCGCTTGTCGCACCAAAACTCGTTTTTGTACAAATCCATCAAGTCGGAAACCTGACTTTCAGTCAAAGTTGCGACGATTCGGTACTTATCCATGTTGTCGGTCATACTCAATTTTACCGTAATCTAGTTTAATTGCGCGATCGGCTAGATCGAAATAGCGATCGTCGTGAGTAATCGCAAACACCGTTTTTCCGCGGCGCTTCAACTCCGGCAACAACTGCTTGTAAAAAATATCCCGAAAAAACGGGTCTTGATCCGAAGCCCACTCATCAAACAAATAAATCGGCCTATCTTCCAAATAAGCCGTCAGCAAAGCCAACCGTTTTCGCTGTCCCTGAGACAAAGCCGTAGTTGACAAAACCCCATCTCTCACCTTAACCTTACGATCTAAATGAAACTCTTGCAAATATTCAGCAGCCTGACTGTCCAAATCGTGATTAGTCATTCCCAAAAGGCGATCGAACAAATAGAAATCAGAAAAAATAACCGAAAAATGCTGCCTGTACCACTCACGATTCTCATCAGTAATTGGCTGTCCGTCTAGGAGAATTTCTCCCGATTCAGGAATGTACAAACCAGTAAGTAACTTAGCAAAAGTAGACTTACCGCTGCCATTTCCACCCATGATAAACACCAACTCACCAGGATGAAACTTTAAACTTATTTCGCCCAAAACAAAATTACTATCTTCCCTATCTCCCGGATAGCTGTGAGTAGTTTCCTTTAACTCCAGCGTTTTCCAATCAGCAGTTTGAACTGGTTGAACCGCAGCAGTTATCTCAGCTTGACTCGCCAAAGCCAATCCCATTCTCTCAATCTTCTCCACAGAAGTATTAGCCCGAAAAATAGCCGGCAACCTCTGCAAAATATTCTGAAACGGAGACATCAAATAGGTACTTGTCAGAATATAAGCTGACAAAACAGGCGTAGAAACTGCCACAAATTTCGGGACAGCAAACAATAGCAAACCAATTAGCATAAAAAATAGCAATTGTCCGACTCCCGTCGCCACTGCTGCGGTATTCAGCGCCTGCAAATTGTAATCGCGGGAATCAGCAGCGCTTACCTGTAACTCTTCATCAAAAAAGTCCTGACGGCGCAACGAATGCAGTTTAAGTTCCTTAATTCCTTCAGTAATGCTGCGAAAATGCTTGAACAATATATCTTGTTCTGCCCGCGCCAAATCAAAAAACTTCCGCATTTTGTTGAGTAGCAACTGTACCGTACCAATTGTCAGCGCTAAAAAAGCAAATACAACAGCAAAAACAACCCCCGAAAGCGTACTTAAATAAGTCAAACACCCAACAACAACGGCAATATCAACGCAGAGAAAAGGAATCAAAAATATAGTATTAGAAAGAGTTCCTACATCATCTGTGAGAGTAGCCAGCAACCGACTAGCGCCCAATTCTTCCAACTGTCGCAAAGGAGAAGACAAAATCCCTCGGCTTAAACTCAGCCGCAGATTGTAAACAGCTTCTTGAGAAAGGTAGATTAACAAAAATTGGGAGATAACTCCGGTGACGAGGGCTAAAACTGCCAATCCCGCAAAATACCAGACTAAATTCTGATTAGAATTATCGCTGATGGCGCGGTTGATGAAAGCAATTAACTGCGCGCTACAACCACCGCTAATTAAGCCTGTGAGTATGGCGATGGAAACATTCAACCAAGAAGCTTTTAATAGTAGCCAAATTACATTCATGCAATCTTATTCCTTGATAGCTGTTTGTAGTTAGGACTTTAGTCCTCAGATTTTATGAGGACTAAAGTCCTCACTACGAACCAAATTACTGAGGCAATTCTGTCTCGTCTGTTTCAAATACAACCAACTCATAAATATCGCTCATAGACATTTGCACTTCCAGCGCAGCGAAGGAAACTATTGCTGATTCTCCCTCATATTCCCGAAATAACCAATCATTCGATTCGTTTTTAATATATTGTGTGACTAAAAACTCAGATTGATTGACTAACACATATTCACGGAATTCAGGAATCGATCGATACAACCGAAACTTATCATCTTTATCGAAATCCTTAGTAGACTTAGAAAGCACTTCTACAATCAGCACAGGATTGAGTATTTCATCTTTCCGTCCCTCTGTGCAAACTAATTCTCCTTCAACTACCATCACATCTGGATAAGTTCCGCGTCGATACCGAGGAATCCACAACCGCAAATCGCTCATAAATGGTCTGGCATTCTTTCCCCGTAAAGCAGATTTCAAGAAGGCATAAATATTACCGATTATCTGGCTGTGATTAATTGTGCCACCTGTCATTTTTACAATTTCTCCATCGCGATATTCATTTCTAAACTCCGCAGCTTCTTCTAATTGTCGGTACTCATCGGCTGTATGAAACTTGGGCTTATTTTTTACTAACATTTTCACCTCAGGGATTGCGACTATTTTTTAATTCTTGACTTCGGAACCATTGACTTCAATAACTGTTGCTTCATTCAGTACGGGAAAATTTACCGAATTCGCAATATAACAAACATGATGTGCATTATCGTGCAAGTTTCGTGCTTTTTCTAGATCGTGACCAGCTTCGATGGTTACTTTCGGACGTAGCATTACCTCCGTAAATCTAATTTTGCCATCTTTTTGTGTCATTTTGCCCGTCGCTTCATCCGAGTAAGAAATTACCGGAATCCCAGCACTAGCACACAAAGCGAGATAGCTCAACATATGACAAGCTGACAGCGACATTACCAATAAGTCTTCAGGATTGTACAGCGCAGCATCGCCTCGAAAAGTTGGGTCTGCTGAACCCACGAAGGGCGGCTTACCCTCGATATTTATTGTATACTCGCGAGAATAGGCATCATAAGATGAAGTATAACCTTGACTGGCACCTGTCCAAACTGTGTGGATGCGATAGGTGTGTTCTTTGCTCATTATATATTAATTAGCTAGTTAACATTTTAATTAATATTATATCACAGGAACAGTTTGTAGTGAGGACTTCAGTCCTCAGGATTTGATGCGGACTGAAGTCCTCACTACGAGCCGATTTATTAGATATAAAAAGCGCCTAACTTGTTACAGTTAGGCGCTATATCATCTTTCAGAATTCGCGCAAATTAATCGTTGCGAGATAAAAGATTTGATTCAACTTTCGCAGTCGCCACTGGTACAATTCGAGTTAATGCCGATTGCAGCATGGGAGTTTTGGTGACAGAATCGTTTGCCAAGTTAAACAAAGGATTCGATAAAACTCCTGCCAAAGTTGTGGCAACTAAGGTGAGTACAACGCTGACTTGCAATGGCCGCATTCCCTGAAGGTTCCAGCGAACGGGTGGATAATTTTTCACTGCGTCGGACATTTCTTGAGGCTCTTTTACTACCATCATTTTGACGACGCGGATGTAGTAGTAAATTGAAACTACGCTGGTAATTAATCCCAGGATAACTAAGCCGTAAAGTCCTGCTTGCCAGCCTGCCCAGAATAGATAAATTTTGCCGAAGAATCCAGCTAGGGGCGGAATTCCACCGAGGGAAAGCAGGCAAATACTTAAGGCTAATGTTAGCAGCGGGTCTTTTTGGTACAAACCAGAGTATTCGCTGATTTGGTCGGTTCCAGTCCGCAGGGAGAAGAGGATGATGCAGGCGAAAGCGCCTAGGTTCATGAACAGGTAAACCAACATATAAAATATCATGCTGGAGTAACCGGCTTCGGTTCCTGCGACTAAACCAATCATTACAAATCCGGCTTGGGCGATCGACGAATAAGCTAAAAGCCGCTTCATGCTAGTCTGGGCGAGGGCGACTACATTGCCCAACACCATGCTGAGTATGGCTAAGGCTGTAAATACGAAGTGCCACTGTTCGGTAAGTGCGGGGAATGCACTGGTTAATAACCGAATGGCTAGGGCAAAACCGGCGGCTTTGGAACCGACGGAAAGGAAGGCGACAACGGGTGTTGGCGAACCTTCGTAAACGTCTGGAGTCCACTGGTGAAAGGGAACTGCGGAGATTTTGAAGGCGATTCCGGCGATCGCAAAAATCAATGCAATCACCAAACCAAGAGATTCACCATTATTAACTGTAGAAAGGTTGGCTGCGATCGCACTTAGAGTAGTTTGGCCGCCAGACAATCCGTACAGCAGTGAAATACCGTAGAGAAACACCGCCGAAGAAGATGCACCAATTAACAAATATTTCAAAGCAGCTTCATTGGAACGCGGATCGCGTTTTGTGTAACCCGTCAGCAAATAAGACGAGATACTCAGAGTTTCCAACGAAATAAAAATCATCACCAATTCATCAGCGCCGCTGAGGAACATTCCCCCCAAAGTAGCGCTGAGCAAAATGCCGATAAATTCCGCTAAAGCAGTACCCGTTTGCAGTACGTAGCGCACGGATATCAAAATAGTGACAGCCGCCGTCAAAGCGATAATTCCGCGAAACACCAAACTCAAGGCATCGCTGTTAAAACCGCCCAGAAACGAGATAGTGTTAGTGTTATCCCACTGCAAACACAAAGCAGCGACGGCGGCTAGCAAACCCGCAACGGCAACGTAGGGAGTCCAAGCCGAGGAAGTGCGGCCTACGATTAAATCGCCGACGAGAACCACCAAGAGGGTGATGATGACAATTCCCTCGGGTAAGATAGTTCCAGCGTTTAGCTGGGCTGCAAGAGTAGCAAAATCCATATTTTCAGTCACGTTGGGTAATACAGGCCCAAAAGGCTGTAATGGGCAGTTAGCTCGTAAAAATTCTTTACCAAACTGGATTGTAGCTGATTAGAGCTTCGCGATCCCAGTTTTGAGATGTTTGTTGCCAGATAAGTTGATACAAGGTACGTAGTTGCTCTCTTTGCGCTCTTTCATATAGATTTAAAGATCGCTGAAGCGCAACAACATACCTAAGCGTTAACTCCCATATTCTGCCAGTTGCGTCCAGGTGTGTAAAAAATCCCACCAATTACTCGGCATGACTGACTCGCTAAGTGCCTACAAACAGCAGATTCTGAATGACTTTAACAACCGTCCGGATTACGAAAATGAATTTCACAAACGGGCGGCAACTCGGTTAGTAGAATTAGCCAAATTGCGATCGCACCAGCAAGTTCTAGATATCGCTACCGGCACAGGTTTAGCGGCGGTTGCTGTGGCCCAGATTGTTGGCGCTGGGGGGTTCGCTTCACCCCTTGACACTGACGCTACGTGAGGGTTTTACGATTGATTCATTGATTCATTGAGCGATCGACTCTGAACCGAAAGGAGAAAAGCTATGCCACCCTTGGCGATGAAAGTCGGCGATTTGGCAAAACAAACAGGTGTCTCCGTGCGGACACTGCATTACTACGAAGAAATTGGTTTACTCTCGCCGTCGGGGCGGACTGAAACAGGCTATCGGCTGTATGCGAATAATGACATTATCCGCTTGCAGCAAATCGTATCGCTGCGACAAATAGGCTTTTCCTTAGAGGAAATCCGAGAATGTTTGGAACAGCGCAATTTCTCGCTACAGCAAATCATTCAACTCCATCTAGTGCGTCTGAAAGAACAGATTGATTTGTCTCATCGATTGCTCAACCGATTGGAGTCGATTTCTAGCAGTCTACAATCGGCAGAATCGGTTTCTGTCGAAAATTTAATTCAAACTATTGAGGCAATTTGTATGTTTGAGAAATACTACACGCCAGAACAGTTAGAAACCATCAAGCAACGCCGGGAGTTGTTGGGCGAGGAACGAATTCAGCAAAGTCAAATAGATTGGCAAGAACTCATCGAACAGGTTCGGACTCAAATGGAAAACGGCACAGATACGGCTGACGAATCGGTGCAAGTCTTGGCTCGACGCTGGCTAGAACTGGTTCAGGAATTCACAGGAGGCAATGCCGAAATTGCGCGATCGCTCAACAATATGTATCAACAGGAAGGAGTAGAGGTTGTCTCCCAGGGTGCACTTGATTCAGCCGTGTCTGAATATATCGGCAGGGCGATCGCAGCCTTGAAACAATCAGCATAGCGAGTTTCCAGAGGCGGATGAAATACACAACACGGGAATGCCGTGGGCTGCATCTGGTGCAAGGCCAATATATCCGTAGGGGCGAAGCATGACCGCAATCAATATGGGATTATAACTAATAACTTATATGCGGTCATGCTTCTTCAGGCTTCAAAAACCAGATGTACCCATGCCGTGTCCCTACCCGATATCGGTATTCCCAGCAATTTCATCCTTCAGTCAATCCCGCTTGAAAAATCTGTTGTGCCGTCAACTTCAACTCGGGAAAAGTTAGCGACTCAATCCTATCATCTCCCCGAAATTGACTAACTTCATACTCACCATCAACCAACCGATAAATCGAGATAGTCGGTTGCTTGGGATTGCCAATAAACCTGCGACCGCCCAAACCGAGATAATCCACAATCCAGTATTCAGGAATCCCAATTAGTTCGTATTCACCTACCTTTTTTATGTAGTCATCTTGCCAATTCGTGCTAACGACTTCAACAACCAGCGGAATTGATGCGCCTTGAGTCACAGTGGAGAATTTTTCCCACAGAGGTTCTGAGGCTAAATTGGTTTCATTTAATATCAGAACGTCCGGCGAATAAGCTGATTCGTTTTCGGACGACTTAACTAATGCTTCTTTGGGGATGAAGTATGGCAGGTTTAGGCGATCGAATTGCGCGGTCAATTTTCTGGCTGCAAAACCGACAACTGTTTCATGCTTTCCTAATGGCTGTGACATTTCAACAATCTCTCCATTGTGCAGTTCATAACGTCCGTTTTCTGGCTTCCATTCCGCAAATTCTTCAAAAGTTAGCGTTTTAGTTGCTATTTGAATCATGGCTATTCTCCTTAGTGATGAATCGGGCGGGCTAGAAGCCCACCCCACAAGATAAACTCACTCTTTGTGGCACAGGCCGGAAAGCCTGTTCAAGAAAATAAGGCTAAATGCAAGTTCCAACCTATAGCCTTTCTCAAAAAGATGAGGTATGACTGACAGCTTATGTAACCACTTAAACGTATAGGGCCCAAGCCCAACAACGTACCTAATCTTTCTGATAACCGCTATTCATATTATAAATGCCCAATGCCCAATCCCTCCGCTACGCTCCGCCCAATGCCCAATGCCCAATGCCCGATTACCATCTTATCAATTGTGCATCTTGATTAAAAAACCTCCGACACAATCCCTCAGTCAATAATAGAGTGGCGATTAAAGTTGCTAGCACCAACACAAACATAATCAAAATTTGGTAAGATGCTGCATCCAAAGGACTGACACCGCTGAGCATTTGACCCGTCATCATTCCAGGTAATGTCACGATTCCCACGACTGTCATTGTGTTTAATGTCGGGATTAATCCAGCTTTAATCGCATCTTTCCGGTACTGTTTTACTGCTTGCTGCGGAGTCGATCCTAAACTTAAATGGGTTTCTATTTCTAATTGGCTGCTGTTAACTGTACTCACAAGTCTTTCACCAGCGATCGCCCCTGAGTTCATCGCATTGCCCAAAATCATCCCCGCTAGGGGAATCAAATACTGCGGTTCGTACCAGGGATCAGGTTGCAAAATTAGTAAGTGTGTATAGGCGAGAGTAAACGCCGTACCGATCGATATCGAACCCACAACTAACGGCAGCAAGTGCTTGATTTTTTTGCTAATCCGGTTGGTGGCCACCATGCTAGCCGTTGTCAGCATGATTGCTAACACTGCTAACACCAGCCACGGATTTTTACCCTCCGGCGCAAACACCACGGCGAGCACGTAGCCGACTCCGATTAGCTGGATCAGGGTGCGCCCTGCCGCGATCGCCAGAGCCCCTTCCAAGCCCAATCCCTGCCACGCCGAAAGCCCGATCGCGATCGCCACCATCCCCAAAGCCCAACCCAAATCAGTAAAATCTAGGAGAATTAACATCCGCGCTCCCTTTCTATAAAGTGATTGTTTGCCCGTCCAACTATAAGATATTTGAATAAAGGTTTCTGAGAAACAGTTTTGCTGTAAGAATTTGCTTTGATAATGGTTGCAATTTGTGGTGTCAAGAGTGAATAACGTTCCCCCCCTCGATTTAACCCAGCAGTACGCCCAGATTGGCGACGAAATCGGCGCTGCGGTACAAAAAGTGCTCGCCTCTGGCGGCTACATCGGCGGCCCAGCCGTCAAGAGTTTTGAGCAAGAGTTTGCCAACTACACGGGCGTTTCCGACTGCGTTGGCTGCAACTCCGGCACCGATGCCCTAATTTTGGCTTTGCGAGCTCTCAAAATCGGCCCCGGCGACGAAGTAATTACCACTCCTTTTACCTTCTTCGCTTCCGCTGAAACCATCAGCGCCGTCGGTGCAACTCCCGTATTTGTCGATATTGACAGCGGGACTTTTAATCTGGATGTCGAACTTTTGGAAGCGGCAATTACCGACAAAACCAAGGCAATTATGCCGGTTCACATTTTCGGACAACCCACAGACATGACTCGGTTGATGGAAATTGCCACCAAGCATAACCTAGCCGTCATCGAAGATTGCGCCCAGGCTGTCGGGGCCGAGTGGGAGTCTCGAAAAGTCGGCAGCATCGGCCATGTGGGCTGCTTCAGCTTTTATCCGACCAAAAATTTAGGCGCTTGCGGTGACGGCGGCGCGGTGACAACAAACGATCGCGCCCTGGCAGCTTCCATGCGTATGCTGAAGGAGCACGGACAGTCTTCTAGGTATTTTTACGAGGAAATAGGCTATAACAGCCGTCTGGATGCCCTGCAAGCGGTGATTCTCAGCATTAAATTGCGGTATCTCGACAGTTGGAACTCCCAACGGCGCGAGAAAGCAGCCGTTTATAGCGAATTTCTTTCGCGCGTGCCCGGAGTTGCTGTCCCCAAGGAATTGCCAGCAGCCAAGCCTGTTTGGAATCAATATACAATTCGCTTGATAAGTCAAGACACAATTCGCTTGACAAGTCAAGAAGACGAACCCACTGCTTCTGGCAATTTCCGGGACTCGATGCGGACTAAGTTGCAGGAATCCGGAATTGGTTCGATGGTTTACTATCCGTTACCTTTGCACCTGCAACCTGTTTACAAATCTTTGGGATATCAAGTCGGTCAGTTGCCTGTAGCTGAGCAAGTTTGTGGCGAGGTGTTGTCTTTGCCGATGTTCCCGGAACTTTCGAGGGATCAACAGGAGAGGGCAATTTACGGGCTGAAAGATTGTTTGACCAAGGGCTGATAGGATTTAGTGGCTTTGTGCGATCGCCCGATCGAAAGAAATAGCTGAGAATAGAGGAATTGTAGGGTTGCAGTGTCGTACTGGTGCAGCGGTCAGGAAAATATATTAAGTATTTTGACTGAACACTTGTACTTTTATCAGAAATTTGGGTTTAAAACCCCGTCCTTCAAGGACGGCTTTCTGCTATAGTACTCGTAGGTTGCTGACCGTGAGAACGTGAGGAAACAGGTTGAACGTCCTCCTGGGCGATCTCAAAATCTTTAACCGTCAATGGTAAAAACCAAATCCACACGGTAAGAGCAAATAAAAATCAAATAGCGTGGGACACACGCGAATTTACGCTTGGGGAGTAGTCCGTAAGAGTGCTTGCTGTAAAAGGTGTAGTCGGACTAGACATGAAACTGTAAGACCAAAACTGACATTGTTGGTAGAGGCACGATTCAGCCCAAGAATCCTCGTACCTTGATAGTCGAGGAGTGTCAAGTACTATATTTAATGAAAAGAAACAAATTTAGGCTGGCAATCCGCCTTCAACGGGTGCATTTTCCGCTCGCCTAAAATTTGCGATCGGTTAATGATGAAGAAGGAAGTTCGGCAACGAGCACTGTACAAGATGTAACGGATGTAACGGATGTAAAGGATGGAAGGAAGAAGGAAGACTTGTCTGCCAGCGTAGCCGAAGGAAGAAGGTTTCGACTTCCGATGCCCGATGCCCTGTTTGGCCGATGCCCGATGCCCGATGCCCTGTTTGGCCGATGCCCTGTTTGGCCGATGCCCAATTCCCAATTCCCAATTCTCAATTCTCAATTTAAGCTGCAATTTTCATAAAATAAGAGGAAAATAAACGAGTGCCTCAGTATCAATTCACTCAGGCTAGACGCTACGATCCACAGGCAATCGCCCAATATTACGGCAACCGTCCTTGGAAAGCAATTTGGCGAGCAATAACCGTTATTTGGTCATTTGCAGGATTCGTACTCGGGATGTTGTGGGACAGTTGGCAGCACGAAGTTGCCGCCCACCAGCCGGAACGTGCCGCCCACCTGCGACAAATACTCACTTACTTAGGCCCCACTTTCATTAAAGTCGGTCAAGCCCTCTCTACCAGACCAGATTTAATCCGCAAAGACTTTCTGCAAGAATTGATCAAACTTCAGGATCAATTACCACCCTTTGATTCGGTACGAGCATTTGAGATTATTGAAGCAGAACTCGATCGCAAAATAAGCGAAACCTACAGCGAAATCTCCCCGCAACCAGTCGCAGCAGCAAGTCTCGGTCAAGTTTATAAAGCCCGTTTAATCAGCGGCGAAGCAGTTGCAGTCAAGGTTCAGCGACCAAATTTGCTACCAATCTTGAGTCTCGATCTTTATTTAATGCGGTGGGCGGCTGGATGGTTGGGCCCCTTACTGCCATTGAATCTCGGTCACGACCTCTGTTTGATAGTCGATGAATTCGGCATTAAACTATTCGAGGAAATTGACTATATAAATGAAGGTCGCAACGCCGAGAAATTTGCGACCAATTTTGCCGATGACCCAACAGTAAAAGTGCCGAGTATTTACTGGCGCTATACTTCAAAATGCGTTCTCACCCTCGAATGGATTGACGGCATCAAGCTAACAGATATGGCAAGTGTCAAAGCCGCAGGTTTAGACACCAATAGCTTAATTGAAATCGGAGTTCGCAGCGGTTTGCGGCAGTTGCTGGAACACGGTTTTTTTCACGCAGACCCCCATCCAGGAAATCTGTTTGCTTTAGCGGACGGCCGCATGGCTTACATCGATTTTGGGATGATGGATCAGATGGAAGAAACAACCAAAGAAACTTTGGTTGATTCTGTCGTTCATTTGATCAACAAAGATTATTTAGAGTTAGCCCAGGATTTTGTAAAACTTGGGTTTTTGACACCAGATACAGATATTATGCCGATCGTCCCGGCGCTGGAATCTGTCCTCGGCGATATCGTCGGTGAAAAGGTAGCAGACTTTAACTTCAAGACGATTACAGACGAGTTTTCGGAGTTGATGTACGACTATCCTTTCCGAGTCCCCGCCAAATTTGCCCTAATTATTCGTTCTCTCGTCACAGAAGAAGGTTTAGCCCTGACGCTGAATCCCGACTTCAAAATAGTCGAGGTAGCCTATCCCTACGTAGCGCGCAGATTGTTGAACGGGGAATCTCCGGCATTGCGCCGTCGCCTGATTGAGGTATTATTCAAAGATGGCAAATTCCAGTGGAGTAGATTAGAGGAGATGATTGCGATCGCCAGATCCGATCGCAGTTTCGACCTGCTACCCACAGCCCAACTCGGCTTGCAATTCTTGCTATCAGAGGAAGGGTCGTTTTTGAGACGCCAGCTAATGTTAGCGTTAATTGAGGACGATCGCATTCACACCGAAGAAGTTGGCAGCCTCTGGAACTTAGTCAAACAAGACCTGCAACCAAGTCGCTTGTTCAACGTTGCTTTAGGCGCTTTGACAGAGTTCTCCACAGCAGGAACAGCCGCGCTGACTCGATTTTAGCCAGTTGTCAGTTGCGGTGCCCTGAGCGTAGTCGAAGGGTTAATTGTTAGTTGTCAGCAATACCCTGAGCCTAGTCGAAGGATCATTTGTGAGTTATAAGTTGTTAATTCTAATAACCAATAACTAATAACCAATAACTAATAACAACCGACAACTGTCAACTGTCAACTGTCAACTGTCAACTGTCAATTACCCCAAAAGAATTATTCGTGTATTACTTTCCAGAACCTCCCTATTTTTTAATGACCGCTGGATTACTAGCAGGTATGGCTTCAGGCTTAGCCTTTGAAGCAACTCTCAAACAAGCCGTACAACTCTGGTCTAAAAATCGTTCTAGCCGTACTTTGTCTAACCTAAAAGGTCTACAATTGCAGTTGCCTTTTTTGGGAATGGCCGGCGGAATTTGCGTATTTTTAGCTTCAGGAATGGAAATTTTTGGCTTCCCAAAATTACTTTCTTATGTTTTAGCCCTGCCGCTGACACTACTAACTGGGTGGCTGGTTTGGACTCAGCTAGGTAAGCTTTTAATTGAACTACAACGCGGAGGTTCCCAAGCCTTAGACTTGGATTCTTTTTTTGAAGAACCATAAGATGGGTATGTTGTTGGGCTTCAGCCCTCTTAATGGTACGTTGTTGGGCTTCAGCCCTCTTAATGGTACGTTGTTGGGCTTCAGCCCTCTTAGCTGAACTGGTTATGTAAGCTATCAGCCATACCCGATATTTTTGATAAAAGCCATATCAACCCTCTTTGACAACAACAAAGAGGGTTGGTTCGTAGTAAGGACTTTAGTCCTTCTTGATTAAAATACGCAACTTAAATAGAACATTATTAACCCTTTGAATACCCCAACTTTTGAAAATCCTCTGCAAGCGCACTAACAAATTGGGAGGTGCGAGTTTTGGTCGTGTTTCCGGCGAATTCAAATAGCGGTAGTGCAGAAATACATCTCGGTAAGGAATCTCAACATCTTCGCCCCCACACAATCGAGTAAATTTTGCAGCCGAAATACTCATGTAATGCAAATAAGTCAGCCGCCGTCCTTTGTCGTATAAAACATAATCTATCACATCAAATTGAGAAGACCAATGATTGCCCGTTATCAGTGCAGGTTGATGATAAGCAAAATTATAAAAAGAGATAGCGCTGCGGGCGACTAAATAGTTAAATAAAGGTTGGTCTGTTCCCCGCAAAGACAAAATTTCCGCTTCTCCTGAAGTCAATTTATCTAAAAGTTCGGCTAAGTTATTTCGATTTAATATATTTTTTCTGGAAGCAAACCAACCAGCACAAAAAATCTGAGATTCCAGTTTTTCAATCTCAAAAACTTCTGCGAGTTTTTCCGATGATAAATCAAAGACATAATTGAGGTCAGATTTGTATTGAAAATCGTTAGCTACCCAATCAAATTGATCTAGTTTTTGATAAATGTAATCCAGAGAACCCATTAACAGAGTATCCGCATCAAAATAGACAAACTTGTCAAAAGGGCCGTCGAAAGAGCAAAATTTTCGGTGCATTCCCAAACAGTGAACTTGCGCCCAACCTTTAGCTTGCCAAACTTTTTGAGCTTTTTGGTGAGATGTCCAAGCTTGAATCGCGAAGTCTTCCCAAAATTGGATGGAATCGGTATTGTCAAATAAAGTAACATTGCTTCGCGAGGCAATTTCTACTCGAACTTTTTGCAAGTTATCATCGTAGGGAATGATGCAAACAGGAATATTTCTCGCCCCATTAACTTCGAGACTGTTCAATAAACCGACTAAGTGGTCAAAAACCACATCGTTTCCCAGAATATAAATACCATCAGTCATAGTTGTTCATTAAAAAATTAATCCCGTAGGGCGTGTTGGGCACTAACAAATAATAAAGGTACGTTGTTGCGCTTCAGCGCTGTTTTCTATAAAAAAGAGCGCTGAAGCGCAACAACGTACCTAATGTGTCGAGGAGTGTCAAATATCAAAATAATGCCCAACACACCTACAAATATCGGAACAATCTTTGCACTAAATTTAGTTTTGCCTCATCCAAATAACGATAATGTCGCCAAAGTTTCCAGTAAGGACTACCGGATTTAATTGGTATTCCAGCCCAATGAATGTATTTTAATCTTTTGCCTTTGTCATAAAGCACATAATCTCTTTCCTGAAAATGTGTAGAACCAGCCCAACTTCCAGGTTCTGCTGCTGAATCTTTAACAAGATTCCAGCGTTTGACAATCAACTTAAGAATCATATAATTTAGTATAGGCTGGTCAGTGACATTTTGAGTAAAGTCAAAATATTCTTGATGTTGCGAACATTCTCGCAAAATTTCATACATTTGCGATTCTGTAATCGTGCCTTTTCGGGAAGCCCAAAAACCGCTGTTGAATACATCTTGAAGCTGTGAGTCGGTAAAGATATTTTGTTCTTTGACAACGGGTGAAAATACATTTCGCAGTTTTTCGCCCAGATGGTGGTAGTCACAGCAAAAAAAGTCTACTTCTGAGAGTTTGTTGAGATTGGCTGCAATGTCTTCAAAGACGATGATGTCGGTATCGATGTACAGAAATTCGTCAAGGGGGCCAAACCAGGCGCAGAGTTTCCGCATTTTGTTGGGAAGGGCTAGAAAATCGCGATCGAACATTTCACCTATCCGTCTGGTAAACTGTTCCACAAACCCCAGATTTGGGTACAATTGCACCCCGTAGAGACTGCTGAGGGCGGCGGCAACTTGCAGATAATCGTCGTCAAACGGAATCAAAAAAACTGGTACTTGACTATTGTACAGGCGTATGCTGGCCAAAAGGGCGATCGCACTTTCGATCACTTTATCATTAGCAACAATATAAATCCCGCGATTCATAAATTTATCCTCAACCTTCTCAACACTCTTTCTAACAGATTCGGCGAAGAAATATCAGCATAAGACTTTAGCGGTTGCGTAAAAACCGGACGCCTTTCTGGTTCGCGGAGAAAGCGGTAATGCAGAAACAAATCGCGATAGGGAAACTCAATATTTTCACCAGCACAAACTCTCCGAATCAAATCCGGCTGCACTCCAATATAATGAAGGTAAGTCAGGCGATTTCCCTTGTCGTACAAAATCTGATCTTGCGTTTGAAAATGTGGGGAAGTGACACTACAACCAGTTTTTTCATCATCCGGGAGACTGCAAGCAAAATTATAGCTGTTCATCCCCGTTTTCATCACCATATAATTGAGCAATGGCTGTTCTCCCGCACCAGCATAAAGAATTTCTGCATCTCCCGATTTGAGTTCAGCTACCAGCCAATCTCTAGTATTATGGTCAAATAATCCTTGCTTGCTGCCGTAAAAACCCGAACAAAATATTTCCGAATCAATCCGATTTTGCTCGAAGACTTCCAGCAGTTTTGGCGACAGAAGGTTATATACTTTAGTTGGGTCGCGAAATTGAAAATCATAAACCACAAAGTCCGATAACTCTAACTTCTGAAAAACCGCATCAAGGGAATTCATTACTAAAGTATCGGCATCCAGATAGATAAACTTGGCAAACGGGCCGTCGAAAGCGCAAAAGCGGCGGTGCGCGCCGTAAAGCCGGGATTTTTTGCGATTCAAACGCTCTGGTGCGGCTGCCTGCATGAATTCGTCCCATCGCTGAATTGATGCAGTATCTTCATAAATAAAGACGTTGGGACGGTTGACAATTTCAGCTTTGATTTGCTGTATCTGGTCGTCGAAAGGATAAATGCAGACTGGAATAGTTGAGCCTAAGATAAATTCAATACTGTTGAGCAAGGCAATTAGTTGGTCGCGGACTGTATCGTTGGCTAGGGTGCAAATTCCGTTCATATCATGTCCATTAAATTACCCTAATAGGTTCGTAGTGAGGACTTTAGTCCTTTCTTTGATGCGGACTGAAGTCCGCACTACGAACCTATTTTTTGTACTATTTCTTAAGATGCAAAATTGGACAGCCAATTGAGCAAGTTGAATTCGTGGAGAATGATTTGCCTAGCTTCGGCAATTTTCTCCCTCGCTTCATGCCAACAATCCGGGGTTGCGATCACCTCTTGAATAAATTCTACTCCCTTCTCATCCAAACTGGGAAGCCGCAAAAAACTCCCCGCCGGCAACAACTTATCCGCCGCCGAACCGCCGTAATAAATTGGCAAGTTCCAAGCTAACAAAGCATCCCAAAGTTTTTCGCTGACATACCAATCATTTTCTGCATAATTCTCCACAGCCAAATTGTAATAGTAAGGCGCCACAGCGTGCCATTTATTGTTGACTGTGCCGTTTCCGCGCGCCCAAGTTGGCAAGTTTCGCCCGTAAAGGTCAAAATCTAATTCTGCTTCTTGCAGCAATTTGATAAAATCTAATCTGCGTCGGTGGTTGGCTGTGCGACTAACGCCCGAAGTTATCCAAGAACAGGATTTAGTTTTAGTTGGTGGTGGCATTTCATTTAATTCTCGAAACGAGTTTGAGTGATACCAAATCGCGGGCATATAATTAGGAGTTGGCGCAAAATCATCCGGGCCGGAAACGTAACCGCAATAAAGTTTTGCTTGTTCGTAGTTGGTTTTGGTAATCTCAATTACTTCTGCTAAAGGCGGTTCTCTGATTAGGTAAATAATCCGTTCTTTGGGGACGTTGCGGAATTGGTCTCGAATGTCATTTTCTGGTTTTAAATGCTTGTAATGGCGTATTTTGTCTAGCCATGACTGCTGTTTCGGCTGGCGGGGAAAATCGAATTGATACATGAGTAAGAAGTCTGGTTCTGGGTGGTTGGCGAGCATTTGAATGTTGCGCCATTTGCCGAAGTTTTCAGGGGTTTGTTGCCACAGCCAGTCGCTTTGGTTCATGCCTGGGTAGGTGGTGATTGCGCCGATGATTTTTGGGGTCATAGGGTAATATTTCGGGTGTGGTATGTGAGTCCGCCAGTCATTGATTCCGCTATTCGGCTACTTCGCTACCGCGACAGTCCGCCAGGGGTTGAAAACCCCTGTCTCAAAGCTAAAGTCCTCTGAAGAGGACTGAAGAATTAAGTTATTATTTAAGTATATTTTTGGGATTAAACAACTAATAATCTTAGTCCTCTTTAGAGGACTTTTGCTATTAGCCAGGGGTTTAAACCCCTGGCGGACTGCGAGACTAACAAGTAATTTACGATCGCACTTCTTCATCCACATAACTCAAAATCCTCTCGATCCGATTTTCCCACGAAAATTGCTTGACAAAACCCAATGTTTCTGCATAACCTTCCACCTTCCTGGGATATTTTGCCAAACAAGCTTGAATGCTTTGTGCAAACTGCTGCGGGTTATCCGGCCCGCACCAAATGGCAGCTATATTTCCCGATTTAAACTCAACCAAAGATGCAATCTCTGTGGCTACAATAGGAGTTCCCGATGCCATATAATCAAAGAACTTCAAAGGAGATGTGAATGTCGCGGCCTCTGTCTGACAGTGAGGGTGAGTCAAAACATCGGCGGCTTGCAGCAAGCCAGCCAGTTGATTTTGCGGCAGGTAGCCGAGAAATTTGATGTTCTTGACCTGCTTGTCTGTGGCTAGCTGCTGGTAAGCTGTTACTTGGGATGAGTCCCCACCGGCGATCGCAAATTGAACTTCCGGCAACTCCCGCGCCACATCCACCAGCATATCCACACCCTTAAACGGGTACAGCCCACCTGCATACACCGCTAAATATTGCCTTCCACCTGCTAATAATCGCTGTCGCCAATTCTCGGCTGCGTCTGTTTGTCTCGCCAGAAACAACTGGTTAAAACCATTGTGCAGCATAATGACTTTTTCCGCTGGCATCCCATTTTGAATCATGCTGTCTCGCACAGTATCTGCAACAGTTACAGCAATCTGAAACAGCGGATTGCAGACAATTTCCGGCTCAAATTGCTTGTCTTCATGGTGATGCTGTTCGTAGATAGCGGGAATTCCGTTTTTAATTGCCGCTTTAACAAAGTTCCAGTCGCGGGTGTGGACGATTTGAGTGGATTTCCGCAGGTGAATCGGCAAGTAGTATTTTGACACTATTGTACTGGAACTCGTCCACTTGCTGTCCAAAAGGTCGATCGGCCACGGTACAGATAAATCTGCTACTTTTAACTTATCCTGAATATTATAAATCTTGGCAAATTGATCGTCCGGTTTTCGCGGCCGAAAAGGAACCAGTAAATCAACCGGATTCAAAGCACTCCAGCCTTTGCGGAGGTATACCAAAACTGCTGGATAACCGAGATTTGCTGCGGCATTGGCAGAGTGCGCAACTTGAACTAAGCTGGCTACATTGGCTTGTGGCAAGATATTTCTGGTGAAAAATACATAGTATTTAGACATGGAAATTGGTTATGGTAATTGGTAATTAGTAATATCATTTCCGGTTGCATCGGAATAATATATTTGGATGATATCAGTGCGAGCGAGACGCTCGCGATCTATGCCGCGAGCGTCTCGCTCGCACTACTATTCTAATAACAAATAACAAATAAAAAATAAAAAATAACCAATAACAAATAACCAATAACTATTTTTTGACACCCTGACGTTTAATAGTATTTTCTATAAATTCCAAAGTTTTAAAAATAGTAGCAGCCGAGTGATATGATTCTCTGATTAACTCATCTCTTTCTTCGGGAGAATCAACCATTTCATCTACTAGCAACTTCAGGTAAGCTATCATCGGAGTCAGGCGAGTGCGAATTTCGTAAGAACCTCTAATCAAAGCTTCATCGCGGGCGGTTTCTTCCGCAAACTGCATTGAATACAAGCGAGTGTAGTAACCTCCTTTGGCTAGCAATTCTTCGTGGGAACCGATTTCTACGACTTGTCCGCGATCGATCACGGCGATTTTGTCGGCTTTTTGGACTGTGGAGAGGCGGTGGGCGATGACTAAGGTTGTGCGATCGCAACTCAGTTTCTCGATCGCCGATTGCACGTATCTTTCCGAAACCGTATCTAGCGAACTCGTTGCCTCGTCTAAAATTAAGATTTCCGGGTTTTGCAGCAAAGCTCTAGCAATCGAAATCCTCTGACGCTGCCCTCCCGATAATATCACACCGCGATCGCCAATTTGAGTATCCAACCCCTCCGACAACCCTTCAATAAACTCATAAGCATTCGCCCCCTGCGCCGCTTCCACAATTTCAGCCTCCGTCGCATCGGGCCTAGCGTAAGCAATATTTTCGCGCACCGAAGCATTAAACAAAAACGTATCTTGGCTAACAATACCCATCGCCTTTCTGAGACTTTTTAGCTCAAATTCGCGCAAATCCCTACCATCTATCGAGATACTACCTTCAGTAGGATCGTAAAATCTCGGCAGTAAATCTGCCAAAGTTGACTTCCCCGATCCCGAAGTTCCTACCAAAGCCAAAGTAGTACCGTAAGGTAGAAATAAATCAATTCCTTGAAGAACTAAATTTTTGTGATTCGGATAACTAAAAGATATTTTATTAAAACTAATTCCCAATTGTAAATGAGTGTACGGCACAGAACCGTTCAGCATAAACGGCTTGTCATCGCAGCTCAAAAAATCATTGACCACTTCTACGCTAGCTGATGTATTAGCAAATTGACTGCGCCCGCTATTCAACTGAGAAATCAAAGGAATTAACCTAAAAAGTACCAATAAATAGGTCAGCAAAACCGTTGAAATAGACTCAATTTCATTGGCAAATATTGTACGACCGATAAATACAATCAAAATTATCACGATCAAATTAACAACTTCGTTAATTGGGGCAATCGCCGCATAATTTACCTGAGCCTGAAAATCCGCGTGTTCTCGCCTTTGAATTAAATGCTTAATCCGCTGATACTCCCTTTCTTCGTTACCCGTTGACTTAACTAGCCGAATCCCAGTCATCGTTTCCAGCACTCTCACCGAATAATCTTTCGACATTTCAGAAAGCACGAGACCAAAGTGCTTAGAACGGTTAATAATATATTGATTTGTGCAAGCAACCAATCCCAACAAAAGCGTAGATGTCAAGGTCAACTTCCACGATATAGAAAGCAGCAAACCCAGAAACACCAAAACAGTGATTGAGGTAGTAAACATTCCGATTGCCGTACCAACTGCACTCGCAGTCCTGCCAATCTCTCCGCCCAATCTATTAATTAAATCCCCGACTTTAGTTTTAGAATAAAAATCTAAATCTACTTCTAACAACAACTGCAAACCTGCTTCTCGCAAATCAAAAGTCAGAGAGCGCGTCAGAGAAGTGGCGACTAAAGTATTAATATAGCTGGCAAGATTTTTGAATATAATTGTCAGAACAATCGCCCCGGTCATCAACATTAAACGCTGATTTTCCGGCATTCCCTCAAAGGGATACATCAAACTTTTAATCAGAGGTGGAGCGCCGCGCAGCTCGATAGCTTCCCCCAAAAAAATTAAAAGCACTGGTACAATCAGAGTAGTGCTGATACCGCTGAATAAAGCCCCAGCAAAGCCCAGCATCACAGTTAACACAATCCTGCCCGGATATCGTCTGGCAAATTTTAGGAGTAGCTTATTGGCAGACATGAAGCATTCCCAGCTAAACAGTACGGCATCTCAAAATATTCTTTAATTCCAGCCAGTTTTTCTTCCTCCATTCAGTCGCTACAATCTCACCTATAGCTACCTGCAATTAGATCTGAAAGTATCGGTGCCATTGCTTGAATACTATATTTTTTCACGCATCTTTCCCGAGCTTTCATTCCTTGCAAATTGGCGGCTGTAAAATTTTGAAATATCCATTTAATTTTTTGGGAAATTTGATCGGGAGAACTAGGTTCGACTAAATAACCTGTTCCGCCTAAAATTGCTGGAATATCTCCCACGCGCGTAGACAAAACAGGCTTAGCCATTGCCATGCCATCTGTCAGCTTGAGTGGAAACTGAGCCACCGCTGTCAGAGTGTCTCGCTGAGGAACAACGACAACGTGAGCAGCCGCTACAACTTCCGGCATCGTTTCCACAGGAAATTTTGGCAGTTTAATAACCCAACGACCCCATTGTTCCATAAGTCTATCATCATAATCATCATAAGGACTTCCACCGACGATCGCTAATTTTAAATCGGGCTCATTTAACTGTTCGAGGGCCATCAAAACATCCTCAACACCTTTGTGAGCTCGCGGCGCCCCGGGAAACATCAGAACTCTATAGTCGGACAAGCCGTAACGCTCTCTGCTCAATTCAGGATTGTATTTAGCAGGGTCGAACATTTCAGTATCCTTCCCATTAGGCAAATATACACCACCAAAACGCTGTTTGAGAAACTCAGTATCAACGGTGACAGCATCAGCACGGCCAACTAAACTTTCCATCCACTGGATGTACAGCGGATGATCCGGTTCTCGCAACTGACCATTTTGTTTAAAAATATCTCGATAAAGTTGCTTAAAAGAAGGGCGATATTTCCATTCGTCGCCGCCAAACCAGCTAAGTTCCCAGTCATCAATATCTAAAATGAGAGGGCGGCGAGTATCGAGTTTTTTGAGCAGCGATAAACCAAAACTTGTAGGCTTAGGCTTCACTGCATAAATAATATCCCCATCGATTTTTTTCAATAATTTTTGAACATCCATCAAAAACCCTGGATAGTTTTTCCCCGGTATCGCACATACCGGGATACCTCTCGGAGGAATAGCATACAATTCCTTACCAAACTGAAATCCCACAACTTCTACATCACATTTAAGCTCGATTAGGACTTGAGCTAGTAGAAAAGCACGAATTGCACCTCCTCCAGACAAATCGCTCACCACTAATGAAACTTTCACTTGGTAATTTTTTATTAAAAAAGTTGCTTTATTTTCCTGCTTAAACGAGCTTTTGTCAAGGGTAGCAAAGCAAAAAATATTTTTTTCAGTGAAATCCTTGGATCTTTTAAGGCTAAAATATCTTTGATTTCTTGTCTTAATTTGGTAGCTGCTGATGCCGTTCGCAAGTAAAGCTGCGGATGAATTAAGGAAAGCTGAAAAATGTTAGTTCTAGCTGCCTCTTTTTGCAAGACTGGATTTGTTGTTAAATATTCCCGATTCGCAAATATAAGTATATTCTGGGCGTAGTACCATTTGACTCGCTCATTTTGCCATATTTTATTTCTTATGCAGTCAATCGCCACATATCCTTGCTCTTGAAAGAGTTTCGCCCAATAATCTGGCCACTGTTCGTTAACGTGATTTGTTCCCCCTTGAAATGGTACTGCGGCAGAGAATAAAATCACTGGGCCAAGCTTCACTAAAGACTCTATAAATACTCGGGCGCACTCTGGGGGCAAGTGTTCTGCTACTTCTAAAGAAACAACTAAATCAAATTGTTGTTCGACGCGCAAAGGTTGGGTTAAATCTAATACTAAAAAGTTGGTTGTAGGGATTTCTAGCATTTTGATATCTACCCAATCACCGTCTATTCCGAGAATATCTTTAACGCCGAATTCTTGGAATGCGGACAGCCAAGTCCCCGTACCGCAACCGACATCAATTACTCGTTTGGGTTGCACGAATTCCCAAAGGATAGGGATAATTTCTGTGGCGGATTCTTGTGCAGTTGTTTGTAAGTATTGATATAATTCTTTGGTATAATGTTGCACGGTATCTAGGGCGATCCTATTTATATTTTGTGATTTTTAACCGCAGAGACCGCAGAGGGCGCAGAGAGATAAGAGAGAGTGTGTGCGTGGGACTTCGCAAATTTGGCTGGGGTTGGTATGGTACTAAAGTTTATTTTAAGCGCCAGGGATTGTTAATTTGATTTGGTAAAAATATTTTAGCGGTGCGATCGACTATTCGAGTAAAAAGCGATCGCGTGACGTTCTTTGCGTACTGCGGGCGGTAGGGATAGGTGCAGTGCATGACTTTTATCGGTTTGTCGATCGCATAAGCATCTTTCCACTTATCCAAATAGTTGTAAACAGGGGACAATGTTCTCATTTGCGGTTTCACAGATTCAATAGCAGCAGCAAAAGCACCCTGGTCTTTCAACAGTAGCACATTTTGATTCGCAACTACTATCTCGAAATATTTCTTAAATTCTGCGAACAATTCCTGATTTGTGCTGCTTTTCGTAAAAGCGATAAATCCGCCATTATATTGAATGGTATTTTTGTTCAGCGGCAATCCCACAGACTGCAAGGTTGACAGAATATCTTGCTTGACTCTTAATAAATTGCTCGCTTTCGCAATCGCAGGCTGCACATCTTCCGTCACCAACAAATCTACCTCATCAAGATAGCCGAAAACCTCATCTATTGGCGACAGCAAACAAATATCGCAATCCATATAAATAGTTTTCTCAAATAGAGATTCTCGGTACAAAGCCAGCTTGGCTTGGCGCGATGCTAAAACAGGATTTTCGTGAGAGGGTGCTCTTTGCAATATGACATTTCCAAACACCTGAAGTAAAGGATATAAAATTCGAGGTACTCTATCTATTAAAATAATAATTGGTTCCTGGTGAAATTTCCTGACGGACGCTAGAAAATGAACGCAATCTTGGAAAGAGTAAAGACCTGTTAAAATAGTGATAAATCCCTGGCTTTCTAATTTATTTGAATTCATAAGAAGGAATAAGGAATAAGGAATAAGGAATAAGGAAGAAGGAATAAGGAATAAGGAATAAGGAATAAGGAATAAGGAAGACTTTTCTGCCACGATAGCCTAAGGAAAGAAGAAGACAGAAATACAAAGTAAGCTTTTTGTCTGGCCTATTTTACGTTTAATTAGATGAATTTAGTTTGATTTACCGTAAATAATTGGTTGAAAGCCGGAACCCCGAGACGAATTAAAATAAGACTATTCATTATTCCAATCCTTTTCCTTCTTTTGTCAAGTCCTGTCAACTGTCAACTGTCAACTGTCAACTGTCAACTGATTTCAGTGTGTCCACTCCCAAAAGCTCTCACTCCAGTCATCTCGCTCGTGAAAAACTCCTTGCCACTCATAATAATGTACAAAATCTTTGAGGTCAATTGTTTTATTGACATTTCTAATCATGTAAAGAGGTTTATCTCCATAAAAAGAAGCCCACATAGTATAACTGCTAGGCGGCCCGACAATATAGTCGCACTCAGCCAAAGCATACATATCTTCAATTAAGTGGCCGCTACTAAATTCACAGTTGAAATTCTCAAGCAAACTTCGATTTTGCTGAAGATTAGAACAAATCAAAAACTTAATTTTTCCCCCTTCAAATAGCCTGAACACAGAATTCATGACCTCTATATATTGCTGAGTTGTGTAAAAGTATCTCCCTTTTTGATGTTGGGCATAATCGCCTTGACGGATGTGAATTCCGACGATTAAATCGGAGTTTTTTTTGACATTTAATATCAAACGATCTACATTAATTGTATATCGCTCTAAGGGCGCAAAGTAGGCTCTAATCTCGTTGGCGTACTTGTGTAACTTGGGAATATCTTTGACAAACCAGCCATCTCGGAACAGCCAGCCTTGAAAACAAACAATAGAAGCGCGATCGATTTGTTCAATTTCCTGATATTCGCTCAAATTAAAAGGTTTTTTTCGAGTAATTTCTTGCGTTTTTAATATCTTTTTATTACTGAGATACTTGATAAATTGATAATATTTACTTCTGACAAACTTGTTGCCTGCTGCGTTCAAATATGGAGGAGGATAACAACAAAAAGAATCCCCGGCAGTTCCAACAAAAAATTCTGCATATTCTTCAAAAGCTGGATTGAGGACAGTGCAATTATGCTCGATCGCCCAAGCTATGAAATTGGCAAAAAGCAGCAGTCTGTTGCCTAGTTGTCCCGATTTAGCAGATATTATCAACATAGTCGCTATTTTGGTTAAGGTAAGGTGCGCGGCGCGCACCCTACAGACTAAGCGTGATGACGTTTTTGGTGCCACTGCCAAGCGTGAGTTACAATATCCTTAATGTCGGGATATTCTGGAGACCAACCCAAGGTTTCGATCGCCTTTTTGCTGCTGCCAACTAAAGCAGGCGGGTCTCCCGGACGCCGATCGCACTCGACAGCCTTAATCTCTTTTCCCGTCACTTGGCGGGCTGTTTCAATTACCTCTTTTACGGAAAACCCGCCGCCGTTCCCCAAATTAAAGAAATCTGATTTGCCGTCATTTAGCAAATATTCTAGTCCTAAAATGTGAGCCGAGGCTAAATCGTTAACGTGAATGTAATCGCGAATGCAAGTACCGTCAGGAGTATCGTAATCGGTGCCGAAAATTGCGATCGAATCTCGTTTACCCAAAGCAGCGAACAACACCAACGGGATCAGGTGAGTTTCGGGCTTGTGATCTTCTCCTAACAACCCGTTCGGATCGGCTCCAGCGGCGTTAAAATAGCGAAAACAAACAGACTTAAAATTGTACGCCGCGTCAAAGTCTGACAAGATCCTTTCTACCATTAACTTAGTAGCACCGTAGGGATTGATCGGATTTTGCGGGTGGTCTTCGGTGAGGGGGATTTTCTGCGGTACGCCGTAAGTCGCGCAAGTAGAAGAAAACACCAATTTCTTAATCCCAGCAGCAATCATCGCTTCCAAAAGTGTAATCGTGCCGATGACGTTGTTCCGGTAATATTTAGCTGGATCGGTAACAGATTCGCCGACGTAAGCGTAAGCAGAAAAGTGCATTACCCCTGCAATGTTGTGGGTGGCGAACAAGTTGTCGAGAAGTGCGCGATCGTTTGTATCGCCAACTACTAACCCTACTTGCAAAACCTGCTCTACTATATCTCGGTGGCCGTAAACTAAATTATCTAAAATCACTACACCGTAACCCGCTTTTTTCAGCGCTAATACTGCGTGAGAGCCAATATATCCAGCTCCGCCTGTTACCAAAATTGTTGGTTTTTCTGTACTCATATTATTCTGGGTTGTTTTGTAGCTGTAACTGTCGATGAAATTGCAATACGGTTGGGTTAAGCCTGTTTATGCCCCGGAGATCCCCCTAAATCCCCCTTAAGAAGGAGGACGAAAGAGAATTCTCTTGTTCCCCGATTTTTAAGGGTTGTGAGAATTCTCTTGTCCCCAGATTTTTAAGAGGGCTTTGACAATTCTGTTGTTCCCCCATTTTTAAGGAGGCTGTGAGAATTCTGTTGTTCCCCCATTTTTAAGGAGGCTGTGAGAATTCTCTTGTCCCCCCCCTTTTTTAAGGGGTTAGGGGGATCGGCCTTAACTGCAACTGTGGATTATCTTGTGAATTTACCAGCTCAATCGATGAACTTGAGGCGACCAATTTGGATGTAATCAAATATCCGATTGATTTGATATCGATCCTCCTCTGAAATTTTATCATCAGATAGGATCGTAGAAGTCAAAACTAAATGTTCCCGGCGAGAGATTTTGCCAGACGTGATAATCCGATCGACCATTTGGGAAATTGTTACGTTGGATTTGTTTTGAGATGTTCGCATTTATTCGATCGCATTTATGTCAGAATATTTAAAGCTGCTGGGAGTTCTCGACCTAAAAATCGTCCGTACCAGACTGCAAAGCAATTTGTGGAACAGCAGAAACAATGTATCAGAGTTTTACTTCCAAAGATAGATGCGCTGATTATAGAATTCTGCATTATGTCTTCGGAACACGCTCACAATATTTTAATTGTATAATATTTTTTCTAGAGAGGCTGTTTTCTATGCAGGTCTATCGGATTCCGGCACTGTCGGACAATTACATTTTCTTGCTGCACGACCCCGATCGCCATACAGTAGCAGTGGTCGATCCAGCGCAAGCAGAACCGGTCTTGCAGCAAGTGCGATCGCTCAATGCCGAATTAATCGCAATTTTCAACACGCACCACGATCGCGATCACGTAGGCGGCAACCAGCAACTGATCGATCGCTTTCCCCAAATTACAGTTTACGGCGGCGCCGAAGACCGAGGCAGAATTCCCGGACAGCAAGTATTTTTACATCAGGGCGATCGCGTTGAATTTGGCGATCGAACCGCCGAAATTTTCTTCGTACCCGGCCACACAAAAGCCCACATAGCCTACTATTTCCCGCCCAGCAACCCAGGGGAAACGGGCGAATTGTTCTGTGGAGACACTTTGTTTGCTGGAGGCTGTGGCAGACTCAAAGAAGGCACTCCCGCCCAAATGCTAGCTTCCCTCGAACAATTGCGGAACTTGCCCGACAATACCAGAGTTTGGTGCGCCCACGAATACACGCTGACAAACTTGCAATTTGCCATTAGTGTAGATCCCGACAATCCTGAGTTACAGCAGCGCTTGGCAGCAGTTAAAGAAGCTCGCAGCCGATCGCAACCTACAATACCATCATCGATCGGTATTGAGAAAAGCACAAACCCATTTTTGCGCTGGGATTTTCCCAACCTCCAATCAGCGGCAAACACCCGCGATCCAGTCCAAACTTTCGCTCGATTGCGCGGCATGAAAGACCGATTTTGACAGTTGACAGTTGATAGTTGACAGTTGAAAAAAGAAGGAAGGGGATTGGAGTAATGAATCGTCTGATTTTAATTTTTATTTAAAAGGGAGAGGCTTTCAAACAATGCGAAAGTGCGATCGGCTCGCCCTCGAAAACGATCGACTGCTGTCGATCGCAATCTACAGAAACGTTGAAGAATGATGAGACCGATCGCTCATTTGCCACAGCCAGAAAATTGCCTGTCGCCTTTGCTTGGACAACTGGGCAAGGCGTGGAACTCTGGTATAAAATAAATTGTCGAGATATCAAAATTACAGCAGGACGATCGACATCTCTCTGAGGTTTGAATTGTCAGCCTGCTTGCATTAAAAATTCTTGTGATTATTTCCTTATATATAATTGATGAACACGATTGGCTTTGCCACAAGTAATTTGTTAGAAGATGAAAAATCTAGGCAATACTGAACCCCAACCGAAAATCGACCCCTCTGTTTCAGAGGATTCTAACAAAGCACTCAACCCAGATGCAGCTTTGTCAACAGATGTAGGGATGGTTCTGCAATTGGCAGACGGCAGCATTCAGGCCTGCAATTCTCGCGCCGAGAAACTGTTGGGGATGACAGTCGAACAAATGCAGGGCAACACTTTCATCAACAGTCCGTGGCAGACTGTGCGTGAAGATGGCTCGGATTTTTCTGGGGAGACGCACCCGGCGATGGTGGCGCTGCAAACCGGGCAACCCTGCTGCAATGTCATCATGGGTTTCTATCAACCACAGGGAGAATTGATTTGGTTGAAGATCAATTCTCAACCTTTATTTCAAGCAGATCGATCGACTCCCTACGCCGTAGTTACCACCTTTATAGAAATCGGTCAACCAGGGCCACAATTCGGTGACGCGCCCGCCCAACAAGAGTCAGACACCCTCGAAAGTATTTCCGACGGGTTCTATGCTTTGGATCGAGACTGGCGGTTTACCTACGTTAATTCTCAAGCGGCGCGGTGGATAAATCGACTCTCGAAAGATTTGATCGGCAACAGCGTTTGGCAAGAGTTTCCCGAATCTGCGGGCAGTTTGTTCGAGCAGGAATTTCGCCGCTGCGCCACAGAGCAAGTTACAGTTAGTTTTGAATCTTTTTATGGGCCCCTCAATGCTTGGTATGCGGTACGAGCTTATCCCATCGCATCGGGAATTGCTGTTTATTTTCAAGATGTGACCGAGCAGAAAGCCGATCGGGCTGCTTTTATTAAACAAGGGCAAACGGCGCACCAACAACTAGCAGAAATCGAGGCAATTTATGCTAGCGCGCCCATCGGACTTTGCTTTATCGATACCGACTTGCGATTTGTTCGCATCAACTCGCGCCTCGCAGAAATTAATGGAGTTCCCGCCGCCGCCCACATCGGTAAAACATTGCGCGAAATCTTACCACAACAAGCAGATGATTTAGAGCCGCTTTACCGAGAAGTTATCGCGACTAAAGTTCCCCTCGAACAGCTCGAAATTCACGGCACGAATGCAGCGCAGCCGGGAGTAGAACGCGCTTGGCTGCTGAGTCTCTATCCGCTGAAAGCTCTTGACGATCGCGTGCTGGGCGTGAATGTGATGGTACACGAAATTACCGATCGCAAAGCTTCGGAAAAAGAAATTCAACGGCTCAACCAGGAACTAGAGCGCAGAGTTAACGAACTGCAATCAATATTTGATGCTGTACCCGTCGGGATCGCGATCGCCCGCGATCGAGAGTGTAATGTAATTCGCGCTAACAGATTTGCTCAGTCGATGCTCGCAGTGCCGCCCGATACCAATGTTTCTGCAACCGGAGACCAAGCCGAACTGCTACCGTTGATGCAACTGAGTAACGGACAGGAAATCCCGCCAGAAGAACTCCCAATGCAGCGGGCTGCGTTTTCCGGCGCCCCCGTGCGAGATGCGGAAATTCAAATGGTGCGATCGGATGGGGCTGCATCTGATTTGTTGGTGAATGCGGTGCCGTTATTTGACGAACAGGGCGCGGTTCGCGGCTGTGTGGCGGCGTTTGTGGATATTAGCGATCGCAAACGAGCGGAGGCAGCTTTGCGCGATTCTGAGGAACGCTACCGCACTTTGTTTGAGTCCCTAGACGAAGGCTTTTGCGTACTCGAAATGCTGTTTGACGACAACCAAAAGCCGATCGATTACCGCTTTTTGGAAGTCAATCCCGCCTTTGAGAAACAAACCGGACTCCTACAAGCTGTCGGTAAAACTGCACGCGAACTCGTTCCAGAACTCGAAAATTATTGGTTCGATATCTACGGCAAAGTTGCGCTGACAGGCGAACCGGTGCGCTTTGAACACGGCTCCGAAGCCATGAACCGCTGGTTTGAGGTTTCAGCGTTCCGCACGAGGGATCCGCAGAGCCGCAAAGTCGCGGTACTTTTCAAAGAGATCAGCGATCGCAAACAGGCGGAAAATCGCCTGCGGGAACAGGAATCGCAACTGCGGCTGTTCGTCAAACATTCGCCTGCGGGGGTGGCGATGTTTGACCGCCAGATGCGCTATATGCTGGTGAGCGATCGCTGGCTGGCAAGTTACGGGCTGGGCGCTCAAAACATTGTAGGCCGATCGCACTACGAGATCTTTCCCGATATGCCCGATCGTTGGAGACAAATTCACCAGCGCTGTCTGGCGGGAGCAGTCGAAATGTGCCAAGAAGACCCGTTTCCCCGCGCTGAGGGCTGCGTTGACTGGGTGCGCTGGGAAATTCACCCGTGGCGAACCAACAGCGGTGAGATTGGCGGAATCATGATTTTTTCCGAAGTAATCACCGATCGCAAAAACGCTGAACTCGCGCTGCAATTGGCAAACCAGCAAGTCAGCAATATTATCGAAAGTATTACCGATGCCTTTATCGCGATCGATTCGCAGTGGCGCTATACCTACGTTAATGCCACCGCTGAAAAACTTCTGGTGCGATCGAGAAACGACTTGTTAGGTCGATCGATCTGGGAGATATTCCCCGCCGAAGCAGAATCCAATTCGAGGCTGTATCAAGAATTTCATCGAGTCGTTTTCGAGCAAGTTTCTGTTAAATTTGAAGAGTTTTCGCCGTCGCTTCAAATGTATATAGAAGTCAGTGCCTATCCAGCAGCCGATGGACTTACGGCTTATTGGAGCGATATTAGCGATCGCAAACGCACAGAAGAAGAACTGCGACAAAAAAATGCAATTTTGAACGCGATCAACGAGTCCGCACCCACGCCCATTTTTGTCAAAGATCGACAAGGATGTATTATTTATGCCAATCCAGCCACCCTGGAGGCGCTGGGAAAACCTGCTGCGGTCGTAATTGGCCGGCGCGATCGCGATTTATATCCAGTAGCAGAACTGGGAGCGATCGTCAGCGCCAACGATCGGCGGATTATGGAATCCGGTCAAACAGAAGTCGTCGAAGAATCTCCTGATGGAATTCACACATTTCTGGGAACAAAAGCTCCCTACCGCAATGAAGCCGGAGAAGTCATCGGCTTGATTGGCATCTCCAACGACATCACAAATCGCAAGCGAGCCGAAGTCGCGCTGCAAGAACAAACGAAGTTACTGCAAGTAATTATAGACAGCATTGGTGACGCTTTGATTCTCGCCAACCAACAAGGGGAATTTGTGCTGTTTAACCGCGCCGCAGTGAAAATGTTCGGTCAGCTAACGAATGAAAAATCCTCTCAGGAATGGTCGAGCACCTACGGACTATTTTTACCAGACCAAAAAAACCTTTTCCCCGAGGAGGAACTACCTCTAACCAGAGCAATCAAAGGTGAATATGTCAATGATGTAGCGATATTTGTCCGCCGCCAAGATTGCGAAGGTCGCTGGATCAGTATCAGCGGTTATCCGGTAGTTGATACTAGCAGAGAAATCACAGGCGGAGTGATTGTCTGTCGGGATATCACAGAACGCAAACAATCAGAAGCCGCACTGCTTGAGAGCGAACAGCGATTCCGCAATATGGCAAACAACGCTCCATTTATGGTCTGGGTAACAGACTCCACAGGCTACTGCACTTTCTTGAGCGAAAGCTGGTATGAATTCACAGGTCAAACTGAGGAAACAGGTTTGGGATTTGGTTGGGTAAACGCGCTGCATCCAGAAGACCGAGAATACGCCCTTAACGGATTTTTGAGGGCCAACGAACGCCAGGAACATTACAGCACGGAATATCGCTTGGGGCGCAAAGATGGCGGATATTCTTGGGCGCTGGATGCGGCTGCTCCCAGATTTACCGAAAGCGGACAATTTGAGGGTTATATTGGTTCTGCGATCGACATTACAGAGCGCAAACAAGTGGAAACCGAGCGCGATATGGTTCTGCAATTGGAACAAACGGCGCGCGCGGAAGCCGAACGAGCTAACCGGATTAAAGACGAGTTTTTGGCGGTGCTTTCTCACGAGTTGCGATCGCCCTTAAATCCGATTTTAGGCTGGTCGCAACTGCTGCTCGGCGGCAAACTGAGCGCGGCTAAAACCGCCCAAGCCTTCGAGACGATCGAACGCAACGCCCGACTGCAATCTCAACTAATAGAAGACTTGCTCGACGTGTCCCGGATTCTGCAAGGAAAACTCAGATTGAATGTTGCTCCGGTGAATATCGCAACCATTATTTTGTCTGCTTTGGAAACCGTGCAACTAGCAGCCGAAGCTAAAAAGATTCAAATTCACACAATCTTAAATCCAGATGTCGGACTCGTTGTCGGCGATACAGGTCGCTTGCAGCAAATTGTGTGGAATTTGTTGTCGAACGCGGTGAAATTCACGCCAGAAGGCGGTCGAGTTGAAGTTAAATTAGCGCAAATCGCACGCGAAGTTCAAATTCAAATTTCAGACACGGGTAAAGGCATTATTCCAGATTTCTTGCCCTATGTTTTCGAGCATTTTCGACAAGAAGACGGCGCCACAACTCGCAAATTTGGCGGCTTGGGATTGGGATTGGCGATCGTCCGCCAATTGATCGAACTTCACGGCGGAAGGGTGTTTGCAGAAAGCCCCGGAGAAGGTCAAGGAGCGACGTTTACGGTGAGATTGCCGCTATTAAATGATGATTCTAGAACGCAGGAGGAGACAGAACGTCATTCATCTGAGAGTGCCGATATTTCATCTTTGCCACTCGCTGGATTGAGAATTTTGGTGGTAGATGATGAGCCGGACTCGCGCGATTTTGTCGCCTTCGTGCTAGAGGACGCGGGTGCAGAGGTGATTTCCCTGTCATCTGCTGCTGAGGTGCTGCTGTCGATCGTCCAAACCGCACCGGATCTGCTCGTCAGCGACATCGGAATGCCCGACATGGACGGGTATATGCTGATCCGTCACATCCGCACTCAACTCCCGCCACAGTATCGGGGGCTAGCGGCGATCGCCCTCACAGCCTATGCTGGAGAAGCCAACGAGCGCCAAGTTTTGCAAGCCGGATTTCAAAAGCACTTATCTAAGCCGATCGATCCGAGTGAGTTAGTTGCTACTGTAGCGCGGGCGATTCTACGATCGTAAAACACACGCATAATAGGTTCGTAGTGAGGACTTCAGTCCTTCTTCCTGTACATCGTAAAACACACATAATAGGTTCGTAGTGAGGACTTCAGTCCTTCTTCCTGTACATCGTAAAACACACATAATAGGTTCGTAGTGAGGACTTCAGTCCTCTTCCTTGCGATCGCCGCTCAAACTTCGCTATTATAGACTGTTCGAGTTAAAACCCAGAAGCAACGATCATGGCCAAGCGCGTCCAATTAGTTTTAAACAAAGATGTCAGCAAACTCGGCAAAGCTGGCGACGTAGTAGAAGTAGCCCCAGGCTACGCCCGCAACTACCTAGTACCCCAAGGAATGGGATTTAAAGCCACTCCCGGCATTCTCAAGCAAGCAGCCCGCCGCAGAGAAGAAGAAAGACTGCGCCAGCTAGAGCTCAAGCAGCAAGCAGAAGTCCGCAAAACCGCCCTGGAAGCAGCCGGGCCTTTCATCATCTCCAAGCAAGTCGGCGAAGGAGACGCGATTTTTGGTACTGTCACCAACCAAGAAGTAGCAGAGCTGATCTTCAACTCTACCAGTCAAGAAGTCGATCGGCGCGGCATCACCCTGCCCGAAATTCGCGGCACTGGTACATACAAAGCTGAAATCAAACTGCACGCAGAAGTTACCGCCGAAGTTGATGTTCAAGTTGTTCCGATGTAATAGTAATTGGTAATTGGGCATTGGGCATTGGGCATTGGGCATTGGGCATTGGGCATGAAAGCACTGGTCAATAGTTTTTCCAATAACCAATAACCAATAACCAATAACCAATAACCAATAACCAATAACCAATAACTAATAACCAATAACTAATAACCAATAACTATTGACTAATGAGCGATTTGATGCCGACAAATATAGAGGCAGAGGAAGCAATTTTGGGCGGGATTTTAATCGACCCCGAAGCTATTTCGCGAATTGCTGAAATGTTGCGACCGGAGTTTTTTGCCATCACCGCTCATCAAGTCATTTATCGATCGGCATTAGGGCTATTTTTGCAAGGTCAACCGACGGATTTGATGAC
Organism: Microcoleus sp. CAWBG27; assembly: GCF_020883145.1. Taxonomy (NCBI): domain Bacteria; kingdom Bacillati; phylum Cyanobacteriota; class Cyanophyceae; order Oscillatoriales; family Microcoleaceae; genus Microcoleus; species Microcoleus sp. CAWBG27. The sequence goes on along the minus strand of NZ_JAHREU010000054.1, from coordinate 9,056 downwards.
CGTAACAACTTGGCTGACGGATCGCAACCAGTTAGAACAAGTCGGAGGATTAACTAAATTAGCACAATTAGTCGATCGCACAGTTTCAGCAGTCAACATCGACCAATATGCCGCCCTAGTCGAAGACAAATATCAGCGCCGCCGATTGATCGAAGCGGGCAACAACATAGTACAATTAGGTTACGAGACATCAGCGCCACTAGAAACAGTCTTAGACCGCGCCGAACAAGAAGTTTTCAGCATCACTCAAGACCGCCCGCAACAAGATTTAGTATCCATCGGCGAAACCCTAAACCAAACATTTCAAGACTTAGAAAATCGCAATGAAGGCCTCACGCTTCCCGGTATTCCGTGCGGTTTTTATGATTTAGATGCGATGACAGGAGGCTTTCAGCGATCGGATTTAATCATCGTTGCTGCCAGGCCGGCAATGGGCAAATGCGCCACGGATGAGGCTGCTATTGTACAAAGCGATGGAAGCCTTGTTACCATTAAAGAAATCTATCAAAAACGTCAAGCAGAATTACTAACATTAGGAAAAGATTTGCAATTTCACCTAACTAGACCATCAGCTTTTATAGATGATGGAATTAAGCCTGTATTTCGGGTAACAACCAGACTGGGACGTTTTATAGAAACTACGATTACACACCCATTTTTAACAATTAAGGGTTGGCGACAGTTGGCGGAAATACAAGCAGGCGATAAGATTGCTGTACCTCGCCGGATGAATGTTTTTGGTCGAGAAACCATCCGCGACTGTGAAGTTAAGTTATTAGCTTATCTAATTGGCGATGGGTGTTTGACACAGACTGCGCCACACTTCACCAATGGAAATACTGCTATACTGAAAGATTTTGCTGAAGCTGCTACTAGCTTCGGAGGTCTTAAGCTGCGATTCAACGATCAAGGGAGACGCGCACCCGAATATCGCCTTATCAGCGATCGAGAAAGTTACACAGATAGTATAAAAAACTTTGGTTATAATTTACAAATAATCCTTCTCAAACGAGATTTCGATGCTAAAAAATTAGCGCGAGAATTGGAAATTAAACCGCGATTAGTCCGGTCTTGGATGGAAGGAATAGCATTTCCCAATCAAAAATTATTTAGTGGCATTTGCAGAGTTTTAAGAGTAGAACCAGAACACCTAGCCGATGAGGGAATGGATGTTATTAATACAACTCATAAAAATCCCCTGACACATTGGTTAGAAAAGTTAGGTCTGATGGGAAAAGATGCTCACCAAAAAACCGTACCGGATATAGTGTTTAGATTGCGGCGATCGCAAGTTGCCCTTTTCCTCAACCGCCTCTTTTCCACTGACGGCTGGGCTACCGTACTTACCAGCGGTCAATCTCAGCTAGGCTACTGTTCTGTCAGTGAAGGACTAGCCAGACACGTACAGCATCTACTGCTGAGATTTGGCATCATTGCCGCCCTCAAAAAGCGTTTAGTCAAATACAAAAATACTCGCAACCCAGCTTGGTTTATTGATATTACTAATGCAAAATCTATCAAAATATTCATATCAGAAATTGGGATTTTTGGCAAAGAGGCAGCACTAGCTAAAGTAGAAGAAGCACTAGAAAATAAAATATCTCACAATAATCGCGATTTAATTCCTGTCGAGGCTTGGGAATACCTAGCATTAGCGAAAGGCAACGAATCTTGGGTATCGCTAGCAAAACGTGCAGGTATCAAAGGTTATTCCAATATTCACGTTGGTAAACGTGCGCTGTCCAGGGAAAGATTTTTAGTTTTAGCAACTGCTTTAGATAATTTGTCGCTGAAACAACTAGCAAATAGCGAGGTCTACTGGGATGAAATAGTTTCGATCGAACCGATGGGAAACAAGCAAGTCTATGACTTAACTATCCCAGAGACACACAATTTTGTTGCTAACGATATCTGCGTTCACAATACGGCCTTTTGTACCAATATCGCGCACCACATCGCCGCCGGACAGCAAAAATTGCCGGTTGCCGTTTTTAGCTTGGAAATGTCGAAAGAACAGCTAGTGCAGCGTATTCTGTCCAGTGAAGCCAAAATAGAAAGTAATAGATTGCGATCGGGCAGAATCAGTCAAAACGAATGGGAACCCATCAGTACAGCCATTGGTAACTTATCAGAACTACCGCTGTTTATTGATGATACTCCTAATATTACCGTGATGGAGATTCGCTCCAAAGTCCGCCGCCTCCAAGCAGAACAAGGCGGAGCTCTCGGATTAATTTTGCTAGATTATCTACAATTAATGGAAGGTAGCAGCGACAACCGCGTGCAAGAATTATCTCGAATTACCAGAAGTCTCAAAGGTTTAGCCCGCGAACTCAACGTGCCGATTATTGCTTTGTCTCAGTTGAGTCGAAGTGTGGAAGCGAGGACAAATAAGCGGCCGATGATGTCAGACTTGAGAGAAAGTGGCTGCTTAACAGGTGATAGTTGCGTAATGCTAGCAGATACCGATGTACGCGTACCAATTCGTGAATTAGTAGGGAAATCTGGCTTCACCATTTGGGCGCTAAATCAAGCCACCATGCAGTTAGAAAAAGCTGTTGTTACCAATGCCTTTGCTACAGGTGTGAAACCTGTTTTGCGACTGCAAACTCTTTCGGGACGGGCAATTAGAGCAACGGCTAATCATAAGTTCTTAACCATTCAGGGCTGGCGGCGATTGGACGAGTTGAAAATAGGCGATCGTATTGCTTTACCTATGCAAGCACAGCTTGAAAACTTATATTGCGGCACAACCCTTTACCAACAAAACTTCCGTCGAGAAAGAGCAGGAAGATTAGCTACAATTGTCAAATCTGATGAACTTGCCCTCTTATCTAAGAGCGATATTTACTGGGATGAAATTGCATTAATAGAAGTTGATGGCGAAGCGGAAGTTTACGATTTAACAGTGCCTGCACTGCATAATTTTGTCGCTAATGAAATCGTAGTCCATAATAGCATCGAGCAGGACGCGGATTTAGTAATTATGCTCTACCGAGATGAATATTACAACCCGGATTCGCCCGATCGCGGAATTGCCGAAGTCATCATCACCAAACACAGAAACGGCCCCACAGGCATCATCAAACTAATATTTGACGCTCAATATACCTCGTTCCGCAATCTGGCATCTCCAAAGCGCTCTTAAGAAGGAAGAAGGAAGAAGGAAGAAGGAAGAAGGAACACACAGCAAGCTTGAGCACGATCCGTATTTTACGTTTAATTTAGGTCAATCTACTTAAATCAACCAGGATTTACGCATAAACCCGGTTTCTCAAGACAAAAACCGGGTTTACAAACAGCTTAAAAGTTTTACGCTTAGTTAGGTTGAGCTACCTAGCCAGCGATTTTCAATAATTCCACATCAAAAATCAGCGTAGCATTAGGAGGAATCACCCCGCCCGCACCGCGAGCACCGTAACCTAGTTCAGGGGGAATAATCAACTTGCGGCGTTCTCCAACTTTCATTGTACCGACACCTTCATCCCAACCCTTAATTACTTGACCGACGCCAATTTTGAACTGAAAAGGAGAATTGCGATCGCGCGAACTATCAAATTTTGTGCCATCCTCCAAAGTGCCAGTATAGTGCACTACAACCGTCTGACCGGTTTTTGGAGTCGCCCCATTACCTTCTTTCAATTCAACATATTTCAGACCTGAACCTGTGGTGACAGTTTTCTCAGTATTTCCAGTTTTCTCAGTATTTCCAGTCATGTTATTGCCAGCGATAGTAGCTGGTTCTTTTGGTAAATTAGCATCAGCTACTAGCAAGCTATCTTCAGTGAAAGACTTCGCTGAGAGTATCTCAAGCGCAGCATCGGTTAAAGGATTATTCACTTCGGAGGCAACTGCTGTAGGTACATAGCCGCTCATTTGAGCGACTATCAAAAACACAAAGCAAACCAGCATTATGCCCAAGCTGACCAGAATTCCTTGCACAATTAATCCTCCTGACACTTTTAACCGCGATATCTCAGATATCTAAGACATCTAGTACAACAAGAACCACAAAATTTTATCTGAACTTTTCCGCCCAAAAACAGCGGGTGCCAGTTAATTTTAAAGGCAAAAGAAAGTATGAAGTCAGAATCTTTGTAATTCTACCTTCTGCTTTCTAAAGAAGTGCCCGATCGAGCCTTCTGCGTTCGGGTGACAATTTTATCACAAGTCCGAGCAGCGAGAGCACGCGATCGCACTTAGCGCCAGTTACGGTTTTCTAGATCCCGCATCTGACGTTCGAGTCGATCGAGCCTGCCGCGCAACTCATCCATTTCCGACTGTCGGGGAACGCCCATATCTTGCAGCATATTCCGGAGTTGGCGCTGCAACTGCGTATCCCAATTTCCCTGCTCGGACTTGAGATGTTCAGTCACGTCATCGACAAAGGTTTTGGCTTGCTCGGGATTGATTTTGCCATCTTTGACCCATTGCTCGCTGGCTTCCTGCAATTTCTCCGCCACCAAGGAGGTAGTACCAATGCCCAGCATTACCAGTTGTTTGAGTAAGTTGCTATTGTTATCCATAGATTTTTCCTACTGTTTGCCCCAAAATACCCGATCGGCTCAGGTCGCCTGCGGTCGCTGCGAAACCCTTTGTACAATTTTAGTTACATCAGCACTGACCTACCTTTCTATTTTGGAGCATCCAGCAGCCTGCTGGCGAGTTTAACCCGCCCATGGGCGTTCGGAAAACCCGCTAAAAAGCCTCCCGACAAAATTACCCCATCACCCTGCTATCCAATGCCTGAGTGTCCCCGCTGTCACCAACCTGTAGACTCCCAAGCGATCGCCTGCACCTACTGCAAAACCCCTCTCAAAGCTTTCGGTCATCCGGGTATCCCCCTCTATCGATCGCCATCGGCAGAATTTCTGTGCGCTACCTGTATTTACCACGAAGACGACACCTGCAACTACCCGCAGCGTCCCTTCGCCAAGGAATGCACGCTTTATCACGATCGAGCTGAGCCGCTGGTACCACAGACGAGCCGTTATATCAGTGGCGGCTGGCCCCAATCAATCAAAAATTGGTGTCAGCGAAATGTCATTTGGTTGGCTTTATTTGGTTTAATTATTATTAGCATTGCCCTGTCGATTTAATCAAATTATATCAAGCGTAGAATAGAGATATCTGCGTCGGTCGGGCTTGCTATGCGGTTCATTCTCTAAATTATCCATGAGTTACGTATTCGGCATCGAGGGCGGCGGAACTAAAACTATCTGCGTCTTAATAGACGAAAACAGAGTTGTTTTGGGACGGGGGGAAGCAGGGCCGTCAAATTATCAAACGCAGGGAATCGAGACAGCCAAAAAATCTATTGAAGTGGCCATCGAACGAGCAGTTATGTCCGCTAAAATAGAGGCAAATAGCAATCTCAACATAGAAGCAATTTGTCTGGGACTAGCAGGCGTCGCGCGTCCAAAAGATATTGAAATAGTGCAATTTGTAGTGCAGAACTTGCAGTTGACAAAGACTTTACCAGTAACTCGATCGCTCTTGCCCAGAAATATTGTAATTTGCAGCGACTGCGCGATCGCACTTGTGGGCGGTACGGGCAATCCAGTCGGTATCGCGGTTATTGCTGGAACTGGTTCGATCGTTTTCGGCCAAAACCGTCAAGGGAAAACCAAACGAGTCGGCGGTTGGGGATATATTTTAGGCGATGAAGGTAGCGGATATGACATCGCTGTTGCCGGTTTGCAAGCTGCTTTGAAGTTCTGTGATGGACGCTCGGAGTTTACCGTGCTGGCGGAAAAATTTCAACAGCATTTACGCCTCAACAACCTAGAAGAATTGGTAGAAGTCATTTACCGGCGGGGTTGGGGAGTGACAGAAATTGCAGCTTTAGCCCCGATTGTCGATCGAGCAGCAGCAGAGGGCGATCGCGTCGCTGACGGCATTATTAGTCGTGCTGTGGCAGAATTAACATTTTCCACCGAAACAGCTATTTCAGCGCTGTTTAGCCCCACAGAGGAATTTGAAATTGTGACGATCGGAGGTGTGTGGGGTTCAGAAGCTAATTTCCGGGGTAGGTTTGAAAGTGCGATAAGTGCGATCGCCCCGAATGCTAAAGTAATTTCGCCCCGATCCGAACCAGCTTTCGGTGCAGCGTTGTTAGCATTAAACGCTCTCAAGAATTAAGCTCGTCCGGCGTTTCCTGCTAGGATTTCAGCTTAACTGCTAAAAGGACGATGAATCCCAATCTCTCCTTTATCTTCCTTATCTTCCCGATCGCCCCAGCCTTGCCAATTTTCGAGATTTTGCCAAAATTAAAAATTCTTGATTATCTACCTTATCTTCCCAACTTGCAGAATTTCCACCTGCCATCATTAAAACATCAAATGAATCCGAAACGCGAAACAGATTTAGCAGTAGTACATTCCATAAGTAAAACAAAACAAAACCAAGGAGCCAAATTATATGATTACTTCTCACAAATGGCGTTCAGCAACAGCAGCAATCCTCGCAGCAGGCATTACAGTTGCAACCAGCGCACCGCTGGTGGTAGCTACTCCCGCGCAAGCTCAACAACGAATTTCACAATATGATAGCATCCGAATTCCGTCGGGCAGTGTAATTCCAGTTAGCTATGAAAAAGAAAAAATTGTTGTTACCCGCGATGAAACTGTACCTTTAACTTTAACAGTATCGCGAGACATCCGCACAGATCAAGGAAGAGTATTAATCCCCGCAGGTAGCCAAATTGTCGGGGAATTGCGACCGGTTAGAAGGGGCAATCAAAGGGGTACTCAATTTGTTGCCAGAGAGTTAATTGTCAGCCGCCGCCAACGCTATCGGATTGATGGCTATTCCGGAGTTATTACCAGAACCGAAAGAGTTCAAAAAGGTGCCGGCACAGGTTCAGTAGTCCAAGGTACAGCATTAGGCGCAGCAGCAGCAGCAGCCCTAGCAGGCATTACCGGGGACAAGGCAATTGCCACTGAAGAAGTATTGGGAGGCGCTGGCATCGGCGCATTAGCGGGAGTATTGTTGGGGCGGCGCAGTGTTGACGTGATCGTGATTCGCCCGGAAGAAGATTTATCAATCAGATTGCGATCGGACATCGTGCTGCGGTAATATTAAAATCTTCCGATTAAGTATTTGCAGCAAAACATTGTCGATCGCAAACTTGTGGTCTCCCGATAATTGGCTAGGCATACTATTAAGGTTGTGCTTGGCCATGTTTGTTGGCGGAATTATTGGATGGGGGGTTGACAAAGGCTAGACAAATAAGGTAATAGAAACACTTGACAAACCTAGACGACAAAGCGTACTATTGAGAAAGTTATTTAATTGATGCTTGTGCTGTTATCAATCAAGACCAAGTTAAAATTAACAAGTGCCGAAAAACAATTGATGAGTAAACACGCTGGGCGTTGCTGATTTACGGTATGAAAGGCTAAATAGGTCTGTCATAGAAACCAGTATCCACAAAGGTTTTGGATTTTAAACTTATTTTTTTCATACCATGATTAAGCAACGCCACACGCTGGAATAGCTCGTTTTACTTACAATTGGGGTTTGGCGACTTGGCAAAACTTGTACCAAGATGGATTAAAGCCCAACAAATATATTCTCAAAAAGTTTTTCAATAATTACGTCAAGCCAGAGCTGGAATGGATTAAAGAAAAAGGGATTTGTCAAAAGATCACTCAATATGCTTTCGACCAATTAGGTAATGCGTTCGATCGTTTCTTTAAAGGACTGGGTGCTTATCCCCATTTTAAAAAGAAGTTTCAACACGATGCTTTCACTCTTGATGCTGGTGGCAAGCCGATGAGAGTTGGCGGGGTAAGGATTAAATTGCCTACAATTGGCTGGATTCGGACGTTTGAAGGATTGTCAAATGTTACTACTTCTAAAATAACAATTTCTAGGATTGCTGATGACTGGTATTTATCTTTTGCTTACGAGCAGAGTCAGCAAGTAATAGCCAAACAATATGAAGTTGTTGGTGTAGATTTAGGCGTGAAAACTTTAGCTACACTTTCGACAGGAGTTGTGTTTGAAAATCCCAAGTATTACTACCAAGAGGCTGCGAAACTGAAGCGACTGCAAAAACAACTATCTAGAAAAAAGAAAGGCAGCAATCGCCGATTTAAAGCGAGAATGAAAGTGGCTCGTCAACACAGTCGAATTGCCAATCTCCGCAATAATACTCTTCATCACGTTACTACTTATTTAAGCAAAAACCACGCGAAAGTAGTAATTGAAGACCTAAACATAGCAGGAATGATGGCTAATCATAGGTTGGCTAAAGCAATTGCTGACTGTGGATTTCATGAATTCAGACGACAACTAAAATATAAGTGTCGAAAATTTGGTTCCGAACTAATGATAATTAGTCGGTGGTACCCAAGTTCTAAAACTTGCGTGCGATTCGTTCAGTCGAAACCGTAAAAACGGGGGATGACAGGCTTCTATGGGGTAATCCCTAAAGGATTGAGTTCGCACTTTAATCCCCTATAGATGCCAACTAAATTACCTTGTATGTGACTGCAAGTATCCTAGAAAGCAGAAGTCATACCCTATAGGTGCAGTAGTGACAGCGCTACCCTTACTAAAGAGATTGGTTATCAAATTGGTAAAGCGGGGTAGAAAGGTGGTAAATGCGAACTGTACGCACCAACCCCATCAAGCATGAATCTATGAGTAAAAGCTCCGGCTTGAACCCACGTTTGAACCATCGTCATAGAAGATGGGCTACGACAGTTATTGCCCAAGCCAAAAGGCAGAGATAACGGTGCTGGCAATTGCAAGTTTGACCAGTATGCACTACCCAGGGCTATTTCATTCTAAACAGATTCTTCAAAAAGTCTAGACCATAGCCCGCGAGCCGTTGTGCCTGTGCCATATTTGTTTCTCCAGCTTCTCGATAAAGATTGAGTGCTAAATTACGAGCAATTGCAAAAATGGCCGGGAGGTCGCCGACTCGAACTCTAGAAGCATCTTCTCCTTGAGTCACATCTCGGACATAGTGGACTTTATTTTCAACGCCCCAGTAATCGCGAATTCTAGTTGCAAATTGTTCCACCGTTTCATCCAATGAACTAATG